>JAFQBO010000159.1 GCA_017416665.1 Oscillospiraceae bacterium | reverse complement strand
GTAGGGGCGAGCATTGCTCGCCCGCAAATCAGATATAATACAAACGGGCGACCATTGGTCGCCCCTACTACCTTGTAACACTTAAAACTTTATGATAATGTAGGGTGCGGCGCCTTCGACGCACCGTCAATTATCATGTTTAATTCACGGGACGTCGTGGGCGCCGTCCCCTACAAATATCATTTTGCCAAATAAAATTACATCGGTAAATATAAATTTTCTTTATAAATAACTTTTTCAACAAACTAAAAGGACGCCCTCAGGCGTCCTTTTATGCATTAATCACCGAATGAAATACCAAGATTTTTAGCTGTTTTAACGAGCTGATCGCCAGGATCTACAAACTTTGTCTTTCCGGCTATATCAACAAGCTTATTTGCTGTAATTTTTCCGCCGATTTTCGCAACAGATCTTCCGTACTTTTCCTGTGAAATCAGTTTTGCGGCATGCACGCCGAACTGAGTGGCAAGAATTCTGTCGTAAGCACTCGGACTACCGCCTCTGAGCATATGTCCAGGAACACACGCTCTTGTTTCAAGACCGGTATTTTTCTGAATCTGTGCAGCAATTCTGTTTGTAGCAGTAGTAATACCTGCCTCTGCACGAAGTCTTGCACGTTCCTTTTTCTTGAGCTTTGCCTCATCCTGGTCGAACGCACCTTCAGCAACTGCAATAATTGAGAAATTCTTTCCGCTTTCACTTCTCTTTACAACTGACTGACAAACCTTGTCAATATCATAAGGAATTTCAGGAATAAGAATAATATCCGCACCGCCGGCAATACCCGAATTAAGTGTCAGCCAGCCCGCTTTGTTACCCATAATTTCACAAAGAAGAATTCTTGAATGGCTGTTGGCAGTTGTGTGAAGTCTGTCGATAGCGTCTGTTGCTATGTCAACAGCTGTATGGAAACCGAATGTAACATCAGTACCGAAAATGTCATTATCTATGGTTTTTGGAAGACCAATAACATTAAGACCTTCCTGTGACAGGAGATGGGAAGTTTTGTGTGTACCGTTTCCTCCGAGAGTAAGCAGACAGTCAAGTTTCTGCTTTTTATAGGTTTCCTTCATATTTTTAACTTTATCAACCTTATCTTCACCGATAACCTGCATCATCTTGAACGGCTGACGTTTTGTACCAAGAATAGTTCCGCCTCTTGTTAAAATGCCCGAAAATTCCTCTGGTTTCATATCACGGCAGATGTTATTGATAAGACCATAATAACCTTCCGCAATGCCGACAATCTCAACATTGTCCTGTCCCATCATTTCGTAACATGCCTTTGCAACGCCTCTGATTGTGGCGTTAAGACCGGGACAGTCACCACCACTTGTCAAAATACCGATTCTTTTTTTCATAAAAAGCTCCTATCTGCCGTGTTTTACAACGGCAATTTAATTTTATTGTTGAATTACGATAATACTTTAAGAATATTGTATCATTTTTCATTAAAATTGTCAACGCTTATATTACACATTTGTTTAATTTTACACGGAAATTTTTTTAATTTTCACTTATTATACACAATTTTGGTTTATAATATGTTTATAAAAACAAAATCTAAGGAGAATGAACTATGGCAAAAGTACTTATTGTAGATGATGAAATAAATATCAGACGTGTTGTAAGAGAATATGCAGAATTTGAGGGATACGACGTTTTCGAGGCACAGGACGGCATGGAAGCTGTTGAAATGGTAAAGGCAAACAACTACGATGTAATTATCATGGACGTAATGATGCCGAAACTTGATGGTTTTTCAACCTGTAAGGAAATAAAGAAATACAAGACTATTCCTGTTATCATGCTTTCTGCACGTGGTGAGGAATATGACAAGCTTTTCGGATTTGAGCTGGGCATTGATGACTACGTTGTAAAGCCATTTTCACCGAAGGAACTCATGGCAAGAATAAAAGTCGTACTGAAACGCAACGAAGCAAAGCCTGCCGAAATACCTGAAAAGCTGTTTTTCGAGGGACTTACCATAGATCTTGCAGGACGTGAGGTTTATGTTGACGGCGTTAAAGCATCAATGACTCCGAAAGAGTATGATCTTCTGTTTTTCCTTGTCAAAAACAAAAACCTTGCACTTACAAGAGACAAGCTACTTGAAGAAGTGTGGGGATACGACTTCTTCGGTGATGACAGAACGGTTGACACACACATAAAAATGCTCCGTAACAGTCTCGGACATTACCGTAAATTTATAGTTACTCTGAGAGGAATGGGATACAAATTTGAATACAACGAAAGTTAAAAGATTCTTTAAAAACATGAGCCTTCGTGCTAAGGTATGGGAATACTTTATATTATTTACGGCGGCAGTACTTGTTATGCTGTGGTTTTTTCAGATAGTTTCTGTTGGCAATTTTTATGAAAACATGAAAATCAAGGACGTAAAAAATGCCGCACATGAAATTATTGAAAACTGTACAAACGAGGGCTTCAGTACATCTCTTACAAAGCTTGCCATATCAAATGATATGTGTATTGATATTGTGGATAAATATGGCAGAGTTATGTACACAAAGGATATTCTCGGAAAAAGCTGTCTTATACACAGTCCGAAATCAAATACAAATGACTTTCTCTACAAGTTTAAAAGTAATGACACAAAAGAAATGTACTATAAGGAATTCAACGATTTCACCAACTGTAATATGCTTATATACATGTCTGTGATAGGCACTAAAGAGTCTCCGCAGGGTTATATCATAATCAACTCACCTCTTGTTCCTATTGATGCAACAGCGGCTATCTTCAAAAAACAGCTTATTATTATTTCAGCCTTCCTGTTGATTTTAAGTCTTGTTGTTTCGTATTTTATGGCAAAAAAAATTGCAGAACCTATTGCAAAACTGACAAAATCTGCTGAACAGATGGCGGCAGGAAACTATGACATTCAGTTTGATGCAAAAGGATATGCTGAAATTCAGCGTCTTTCAAATACGCTTACGTTCGCCGGTAAACAGATTTCAAAGGTTGATACGATGCAAAGAGACCTTATCGCAAACGTTTCACACGACCTGCGTACACCACTCACCATGCTTAAAGCGTACGCTGAAATGATCAGGGATCTTTCAGGTGATAATCCTGCAAAACGTAATGAACACCTTGAAATCATCATAAACGAAACAGACAGACTTGCACTTCTTGTAAGCGATATGCTTGACCTTTCAAAGCTTGAACGTGGTGATCAGAAACTTAATTACAGTGAATTCAACATTAAAGAACTTCTCGAAGATATTACCGCACGATACAAAGGTCTTTCCGACAAACAGGAATATGATATTACATTTGAGGCTGATGAAGATGTAATTGTAAACTGTGATGTAATTAAAATCCAACAGGTTATCTACAACCTGATTAACAACGCCGTAAACTATACAGGTGATGACAAAAAGGTTATCGTTCGTCAGATAAATCGTCAGAACGATGTAAGAATTGAGGTTTCTGATACAGGTGAAGGCATTTCTTCCGATAAAATCAAGCTTATTTTTGAAAAGTACTACCGTTCAGAAAATCACAAGCGAGAGGTTGTCGGTACTGGTCTCGGACTTTCAATAGTCAAGGCTATACTTAAAAAGCACGGCTATAACTTTGGTGTATTCAGTAAACTGGGTGAGGGTTCAACATTCTGGTTTGAAATAAGGGATCTCAAAACTAACGAAGAACCACCTCAACTCCCTGAAAAACCGCCAAAACGTTATTTCGGGAAGAAAAACGAAAATAAGAATAATCAGTAAATTTTCATCTGCTTTCAATATCTTTTCAATTTTTTTTCACACATATTTCACAGACGGAAATTATAATATAACCATACTCACAAAAGAGTATAATACAGTTTAACATTTACCCCAATGTTAAACAAATCCCCAATAATCCCTATATCATGGCAGAAAGCTCCTCTTAAAGGGAGCTTTTTGTTTAAAAAAATAATCTGTCGTAATATATACGAAGTCTTTCGGGGAAAACCTTTCTGAAGAAAGCGTTTTCCCC
>JAFQBO010000158.1 GCA_017416665.1 Oscillospiraceae bacterium | reverse complement strand
CGTCGCTTAAGACCTGTGAACCCGGCTATACTCAGAAGCATGATTACACCTCCTAAGTAATAATATGTCGTCACTCCGCTTCCGCCGGTGGAGGGGAGTTGGCCTTGGATCTTTGAATGCAACTTATTTTTAACCTTTGCAACTATATCAGGAGTGTTCTCCTTATCAGGAGCAACACCATTGTTATAATAAGCTGATGGCATATAAGATGCATTTGTGCTGTAAATAAAGTGTCCTGTTTGATCTGTCAGAGGTTTGTACTCACCGCCTTCTGTCTGTCTGTATCCTGATTCCTGAATGTAGTAGTAATAAGGATTACCCTTTTCATCATGCGTTGGGAGATTAGCAAGTGTAAAATTCCAATTATTCGCAGCACTCAACTTGATTGTTTCTGAATTTCCCTTAATATACAACTCACGGAATATATCCTTTGGAAGTTCAGGAAGCTTTGGTCTCTCGGTTATCGAAATTGTGATAGAATCCGTTGAACCTTCGCCACCATAATTGTCATTTACAGTCAATGTGAATTCACCGTCGTATTCAAAAGTTGTAACATCACCTGTGGATTTGTTGAAAGTAGCGATTATATTTCCGCTTTCTTTGATTGTAACAACATCTCCATCTTCGACTGTGTAATTCCCATCTGCTGTAACAGACCACTCGATATCTTCAATTGCGTTGCTTACTGAGAGTTTCTGACTTCCGTTGAGATCCATAATCTCGCTGCCGTTAATTGTTATTTTGTCTTTGACTGTAAATTTGAGTGTTCTTATATAGTCATCCATTGTTGCTGTGATTGTGTAATCACCAGCTGGTTGAGGCTGAACTGTATATTTACCATCTGCTTCGTTAATAGCGTTATCAATAGTTGTTTCACCATTTTTAAGCACTATATTGTCAACTGTTCCGCCTGTAGCTGCTAGTGTAAAGTATACCGATTCTCCATTTCGGATTGTCTGTTTGATTTCAGATATTGGATTACCATTAGCATCTACATAACTCATTACAAGGTCTTTATCATCATACTTTCTGTATACGATATCAACGCTTGTGACTGTTACACCAGCCTCATTAGTTGACCACCACAATTCAAATGCATATTCACTTCCGTCTACACCTGTTGTGATTTGCTCACTAAACGATAAAGTATCCCATTGCATATTACCCGTACCAGACAAATTATACCCATTCGGTCCGTTTCGATGAACAGGATGCTCATAATCTTTATTCAGATATAAACTATGAACACCTTGCTCAATGTTTGCGTTTCCACTTAAATTTGCAGTTATTGATTGTATTTTAACTTTTGATGGAATTGGTTTCAATGATACAAAGTATTTATTTGTCCCTTTTGGAGTAAGCTCATTGTCCTTTTCTGCTGTATGCGTATAAGTTTCAAGCCTGTAAACCTTAATTGTCTTTTCGGCAGTTGTAATTTTTTCGCCATTTGAATCATAAGCTTCAAGTTTGAAGTTTCGCTCTCCGAGAGATTTGCCCGTGAATGTAAGAGTACCATCATCATTCAACTGAACTTCATCTGTATTTCCCTCGATTACGGTACCATTCAGGAACCATTTGAATGTTGCAGCTTCACTAGGAACGTATGCCTTTTCAAGTGTAATTGAACGGTTTTCTTCAACTTCATCATCACCTGAAATTTCCATATCGTGAATGCGGATTGTAATATTTCCTTTATCGTTATTTGCGTCTGTTGCTTCTACTAAAACTGTTCCAGCTTGTGTACCTGTCAGATACCACTTGCCGTCTCTTTGTTCAATTGTTGCTTCTCCACCGTCTTCTGATTTTACTTGCCAACTATCTTGTGTAATTGTTGCGTTTCCTTCAAGCGATAACTCAATTTCTTCACCTATAGCAATGTCATCTTCATCAGCTGTGATAAAGAATCCTTCGAAGTACAAACGTATTTCACTGATTTTAAATTCTCCACCACCCCAAGGTTGAACATTCCAAAATTGCAATGACGTTATATTTGTCGGATTGCTAAACTTAATACTTGATAAATATGTTTTGGGATTTGTACTAGCATTAGTTGCCATCCATCCTGTTTTAATTATTTCTTCATCACCATTTTTAGCAATAAACTGCATTCCGAAATCTCCATCATAAGGAATATCAACTTGTATTTCTGTTACATTTCGATAATTACCTGTATATGTGTATCCGGGATTTTGATCGCCACGTTCAGAATCAGCAAATATATGTTTTGGTAATGTATAACATTTCTCACTTTCACTATCCTCCATAACGCTAATCGCAGTCTGTCTCATAGCGAAAGTTTTGAGAACAGCACCGGCAACATCATTTGCAGGATCAACATTATAATCCTGTGTCACCTCGGGAATAGCACTCTTTGTAGGAGATGCAATATCGTCTTCGAATGTTTTAAGTCCGTATGAACCGAACTCAACGCCTTCAATCATAGTTGAACGAGCACCCGTGCCTCTGAAATAGTACAAACCAGCTGCCGCACCAACAAGACCTGCGTTATAGTCGATTGCAACTTCGTTACAACAGTAGTCGTGAAGATCGTCAATGTAGTCATGATCTGTCAATGGATGCTTGTGATCATAACCTATCATCTGGGCCTGATCACTATGTGCACCAAATGCAGGACCGCCGACCAACGCACCAACTAATGTATAGCTATCATCATCATATACACAGCTATCCTTGTATTCAAGATTACTGTCACCATTAACGCTGTCTAATCCGGAAGCTGCTCTGTGATGAGGATTCTGTGGTGTGTCAACGTTAAACCCATCTGGTACAAAATTAGTGACAAGACAGATTGGCAAGTTAGTATCCTCAACCGTACCGCCTACACATCCGTTTGTGCTTATTGTGTCTTTCCAAGTATTGTTACCGAGAATCTTATCCATCTGACCTTCAGCCCATGCAACATAACTGTTAGCTATATCGTTATAACTAATTTCTGTGTTATTAGAATATTTGTGCTTTGCGTCAGGTGTTTCATAAAGATGTTTTGCTGTAATTAATACAGCTGTCTGAGCCATTGCGTTGAATCGAGCTGTGCCCCATTCGTGAATGTAATAGAAATCCTTCTTCTTCGCATCTGAATTATTGATAAACTCAGAATCAATCTTATTAATTACATTAGTCCAGTTACCTGTCTGACTTGCGTATGCACAAGCTGCTGAAAATGACACATCATCCCATTGGAGTTGATTTGGAGAATTAGAACGTGCATCTTTATATCCAGTATTCTCTTCGCCATCTCTATCCTTTGTTGCTTGATACAACCAAGCTGCTGCCCATGCTCTATCATCACTGGCTGGGTTAGGTTCATCGGTTTCCTTATAATATGTTCCCTCCGAATCGCTTGCAATGAAAGAAGTTGTTCTTCCTGAGAATTCGTAAAGGTCTTCTGCTATTTTAAGGTAATTCTCATACTTTTCTTTTTCTTTATCAGTTTTAGCAGAATCATAGAAGTTCAGATAACCAAGTGCTAAAGCTGCTGCATATTCAGCTGCGATATTGCTTCCCTGAGTTTCGCTCCATATCATTTCATTTTCTCTGTTCTTCTGAATTTCAGGAGCACACCAGATTAAATGATCGATATTTCCCTGACCTTTCTGAAGAAGAAGTTTCTTGATTTTTCCGTCGTCGCCATACTCTACTGAATTTTCAAAGAAATCGTAAAATCTTTCAAGAATAACTTTAAAGTGATCGTCTTCATAATGATTCATCATATATGTGTCATCGTTTTTAACATTTCCGTCACTATCAGTAACATTACCCTTAAAGAATTCAAGATACATCCAGCTGAGCATTGAAGCTGTATAACCCTGCGGTAAACCAAACATTACGTGGTCTCCCGCATCGTGATAGCCTCCGAGAATCTCATCCTCTGTATGACAGTTTGTACGCCATGCAAGATCGCTGCTTGTAGATACGTCTGTACCGCACATATTAGCGTCATAGAAGTAGAGCGAATGTTGTAATAATCTCATGTAGTCGTCTTTGTAATCAGGATCATTATTACCTGTCAGTTTGCCGTCAGTATAAGGTGCATCTGTTTTTGTGTAAGAAGGAGCAACTACTGAACGATACAAGTCGAGATAAATCTCATATGGACGAGCTGCGTTTTCACCTTCCCATAACTTTGCCAATGCAATGCTTCCTTCATCAATAGCGTACTGATTCGTTACTTCGAATTTACCATCGAAGCTTTCAGGAACATTCTCAGGAACCTGTACTGTAGCATCATCATATTGAGGAGTCCAGCCATATGGAACGTCAACTTCTACTACTTGGTATTGATAACCTTCTATAAGACCGGTGAATTTGCCACTCCATGTTTTGTTGTTACCAGTTCCAGTTATAGTAATTGTCTTTCCTGGAACGTCAATCCACTTATTATTAACAAAAACCTGGAGCTTAAACTTAACTGTTTTGGGATATACAGGAGTATATTCGGTATCATTCGACCATATCTTTTCAGCAGGAATATCAACTGTTTTAGCTTTGTTGATAATTACAACAGTTCCGCCTGCATTAATATCTCCGCCTGAAACTTCCGGCTCTTCATAACCTTTTACAGCTGTTATTTCTTTTATGGTGTAGTAGTACTTTCCTTTAGCCTCGTCATCATCAACAAATCTTGGTAAATTTTCCCAGATGTATGACCAGTCGT
>JAFQBO010000157.1 GCA_017416665.1 Oscillospiraceae bacterium | reverse complement strand
CACGTGTTGAAGAAGAAGGTCTGCCGTTTGTGGAAGACAACGTTGTCGGAACCTGGATTTCGTGTGTTGCAAAGGAAACTGCAAACATGAATGCCGATATTTCAGCAAGAATGGAAAAACTGCGTAAACATCGTGCTAAACTGCCTGAGATACTTTCATATGCCGAAAACGTCATAAATCTGTATGAACAAAAGCTTGAAAAGGAGTCACAGCTTTATTTTTACAAAAGCGTTTTTGATGAGGCAAAACGCCGTAGATCGGACTTTTTTGAGCTTATTGCAAAGGCGTATGAAACGGATGATATTGAATATGCGGAGTCGGCAAGGGATATTTATCCGCCTGACTTTATTATTCCGAATGATATTTACAACGATATTTTAAAGCGTTATTCGGACATCAAGGCAGATTCTGAACTGCTCCATCAGTATGAATTTGAACTTGATTTCCTTAACGAATATACGGAAAAATTCCGCAGACATTTTAAGATTATTGAAAAAAAGGTAAGCAGGCGTATGATGGAAAGAACTGCTTATACAGGTGTTTTTTATTTTGCGGATGTAAAAATTGTGGAGTCGCTCTATGATGAAGGGTGCGGACTTTTACAGTCTGAACCAAAGGGCGTGAAAAGTCTTATTTTCGGACATAAGTGGCGTCAGCTTGCGGCTAACTATTACAGACGTGCGGAAAACCTTGTTATGAGTATTCAGCAGAAAACCGTAAGACTTGCAGAGCGTATATATAAAATAAACAATGACATGGAATTTATGGAGAACGTTCAGGCGTTTCATATTTCTCTTGATGCTCTTGGCGAAAATTTTGAAAATCAGTATTACGGCTGTAAGGCAAAGTGTGAAAAGCTTTTCAGAGAAGCATCAGACACTACAAAGGAACACGGATATGCGGTTGAATGCTTTAAAGAAAAAATCAGCGATGATTTCTATTCAAAAGCACTTAAAAATATCGATCCTGCGGACATACGTCTTGAACAGATTGAATATAATGTAAACAAGTACTTCCAGCTCAGATACACAAGATATGAAAAATGGAAAAATATTCTTGATGAGTGGAAAACAAAAATTGACAATTCGGATGCTAAAAACTATAATGCACTTAAAAGTCTTTATATAGAAAATGCAAACGTTATCGGTATTACTTGTATTCAGAGCGGTACTAAGGATTTTAATGAGAATTATCCGTCGTTTGATGTTGTTATCATAGATGAGGCTAGTAAGAGTACACCACCTGATATAATTCTGCCTATGCTTAAAGGCAAAAAGGTGATACTTGTCGGTGATCACAAGCAGCTTCCGCCGTTTGTTGACAGTAATGCGTATGATGAGGTTGACGAAGAAAATGCGGAACTTAAAGAACTCATAAAGATGAGCCTTTTTGAGGAACTTTATGAAAAATCTGACACATCTATGAGGACAATGCTTTTCAGACAGTATCGTATGCACAGGGATATTGCGGCTCTTATAAATCAGTTTTACATCAATACAGATGCGGGACGTCTTGAATCTCCTGCGTCGGAATTTAAAAAGCATTGTTGTCAGGGCGTTGAAATAAGTGAGGAAAATCACGTTCTCTGGTACGACGTTCCTAATAAGGAAAGATACTTTGAACAGAAAAGATTCAAAAGCTTTTATAATGAGTATGAAGTGAAATGCATTAAGAAAATTCTTTGCGTACTTGAGAAAAACCTTGCAGACAATAATTGTCACAAAAGCGTCGGGGTTATTACTTTCTATGATGCACAGGTGAAACTTCTCGAAGATGAAATTGTAAACAGTGGTTTCTGTGGCAGATTTGGACATTTTACTCTGCGTATAGGTTCGGTTGACAGATTTCAGGGTATGGAAGAAGATATTATAATAGTAAGCTTTGTCCGTAACAATTCCGGACACGCCATAGGCTTTGCAAAAGACAGCAGACGAATCAATGTTGCAATGTCAAGAGCAAGAGATTTACTTATTATTACAGGCTGTTCAGAAAATTTTATCGGATCGTCTGACAGGGAAGCGTCGGAAATGTTCAGTAATATTTATGATATTACAAAAAAGCTTGACGGTGTCAGAAATTCTTACGACATTCCTGTAATTGAACTTGAAGACAAAGGTTACAATCCATGTGCAGCAAGGGAAGTGAGCAGGAATAATTTTGAGCAGGAAGATGAAAATGTTTCCGCAAACAATGTAAATATTCTTGATTATTTTATTATGAAGGCGGCTTATGAATTTAAGGAACAGCATCTTTCGTTAAAAAATATTTCCAACGCTCTCGGAATTGCTGAGATTTTTGTGAAAAACAGAGTAAAACACCTCAAATCACAGGGATTACTTGACTATAAAAATAAATTGGTGAAAATTACCTCAGACGGCGAAAAAAGTTTGTTAAGTTCCACAAACGATTACAATATGTAACATATTTGGAATTGGTGTCGAAAGAAATATAAAATATTGCAAAAAAAAATAAAAAATTTGCATTTTAAGGTTGCAATTTATATGATTTTGTGTTATACTTATTTATGAAATATAAGGTGTTATTATACCCTATTGTAACAGGAATGTAACAAATTGGTAAAAATAAAGCGAACTTTAGCTTTGTTGTTTCACGTCGCCGGAGCAAGAACATTCCTGATGGAAAAATATTCGGCAGAATGGAGTTAAAAATGATTCTTGATTCAGTTACTTTCAAGGCTATGGAAAACGGTATTAAGCAAATGGGTATCAAACAGCAGGTTCATACACAGAATATTGCCAATATTGATACACCGGATTACAATTACAAAACAGTTACGTTTAAAAACACCCTTGAAGATGCTGTGGAAAAAGGTAAAAAGAAATACAGTTTCCAGACTGATGTTTCTGAAATCTATGAAACAGATGTTCTCGTTGATGGAAACAATGTT
>JAFQBO010000156.1 GCA_017416665.1 Oscillospiraceae bacterium | reverse complement strand
GGGCTGATGTGGGCATCAGCCCCTACATCAGATAACAACTTTTCAGATTTTTGTAAAACAATAACTCTTTCATCAGGAACTGCTCTGTGTACCAGCCCTTTTATACCCATTATTTTATTATATAGACTTATGCATAATTTGTCAAGACAAAGATTAAAAAAACTATTATTTCTGCATAATTCACGCTGAAGCAAACTGACTTTTGTAAAGATTTTCGTAAAAACCCTTTTTGTTGATAAGTTGCTGATGACTGCCTTGTTCAATAACATTTCCGTCTTTCATTACAAGAATTACATCAGCATTTTTTATTGTTGACAGGCGATGGGCAATAATAAAGCTTGTTTTTCCCTTCATAATCTTTTCAAATGCACGCTGAATACGCTGTTCCGTTCTTATGTCAATACTTGAAGTAGCCTCGTCAAGTATAAGCATCGGCGGATCACAAAGCATGATTCTTGCGATTGAAATAAGCTGTTTCTGTCCCTGTGAAAGTCCGCCGCCCTCCTCGGTTATTACCGTATCATAGCCGTTCGGAAGTCGTTTAATAAAGCCGTGTGCGTGAACTGCCTTTGCCGCCGCAATAATTTCTTCACGGCTTGCCGATGGTTTTCCATATGCGATATTGTCGGCAACCGTTCCGGTAAACAACCAAGTATCCTGTAAAACCATACCAAATTGTGAACGAAGACTTGAACGTGTAATCTCAGTTGTGTCATGTCCCGAAAGCTTTATAACACCTGAATTTACATCATAAAATCTAAGAAGAAGATTTATGACAGTTGTTTTACCGCATCCTGTGGGACCTACTATTGCAATTTTCTGTCCTGCTTTTACCTCAAGACTGAAATTTTCAATAAGCTTTTTTTCAGGAGTATAGGAAAAACTGACATTCTCAATCGACAGGTTTCCGTTACATTCTTTAAGAACCGTTTTGTTTTCATCGGAGCTTTCAGGTGTTTCATCAATTACCTTAAAAACTCTCCTTGCACAGGCAACTGCATTCTGAAGTTCTGTAATAACACCCGATATTTCATTAAAAGGTTTGGTGTACTGATTTGAGTACAACAAAAATGATGACAACTGTCCTGCTGTAATTACTCCCAGAAATCCTACCGCACCGATTGCAGAAAGTGCACCTGCAAGTCCTACTGCCGCATATATAAGACCGTTTACAAATCGTGTTGTCGGATTGGTCATTGAGGAGTAGAATATTGATTTCACACCGCTTTTTCTCAGTTGATCATTAATTTCCGCAAATTCTTTTTCAAGCTGCTGTTCATGAGAAAAAGCCTTTACTATTTTCTGTCCGCCGATCATTTCTTCTGTAAAACTACTCATTCTTCCACGGTGATACGACTGTTTTTCAAAGGAATCATGACTACGTTTTGTAATAATTGCCGCTGTAAAGAGTGAAACCGGTGTCAGGATTACGACGATAAGTGCGATTTTTACGTTTATTGTAAGCATAAACACCAATGTTCCCACTATAGTTACAATACCACTGAAAAGCTGAGTAAATCCCTGAATAAGACCATCAGAAACAGTTTCTATATCATTCACAGCTCTGCCGATAAGTTCACCCTTTGAACTACCGTCAATATAGCTGAGTGGAACTTTACCGATTTTATCAAAATAATCAACTCTTATATCTTTGATGGTATTATATGAAAGTCTGTTTGTTGCAAGTGATGTAAGCCACTGAAAAAGTGTACTCACAAGTATAACCGCAATAAGACTTATGCAGATTTTTGCAAGCAGTGAAAAATCAACATTATCCTTACCGATTATGTTGTCAACACCTCTGCCGACAATTACCGGTACAAACAGTGAAAGCGAAACTCCGACAAGTGCCGAAAAAATTGCCGTTGCAAGAGAAAGCTTGTAAGGTTTTGTATATTTTAAAATTCTTCCAAGTACTTTAAACATAAAAAATCTCCGATTAATTAATCTGTGAATTGTAAATTTCAATGTATTCTTCACAGTTTTCAAGTAACTGCGAGTGTGTACCGTAACCGACTGCCTGACCATCATCGAGTACAAGAATACTGTCAGCATTCTGAAGTGTTGAGGCTCTCTGAGATACCATTATAACCGTACTGTCGGAAAGCTGGCTGCTGATTGCTTTTCTCAGATTAAGATCTGTCGCATAATCAAGAGCACTCATACTGTCATCAAAAATGATGATTTCAGGCTTGCCGACCAACGCCCTTGCAATGGTGATTCGCTGACGCTGTCCGCCGGAAAGGTTTTTACCGCCCTGTGAAACGTGCGTGTTTATACCATCAGGCATTTTTGAAACAAACTCCCATGCCTGTGCAATTTTAAGTGCAGAAATTATTTCCTCATCTGTCGCATCAGGCTTTGCCCATCTGAGATTTTCAGCAATGCTACCCGAAAACAGTACAGCCTTTTGCGGTACAATACCAATGATTCCACGCAGTTTTTTCTGAGAATATGCTTTGATGTCATTGCCAAAAATCTTAATACTACCCGAATTTATATCATAAAACCTCGGTATAAGATTTGCGAGTGTGGACTTACCTGAACCCGTACCGCCGATAATACCAAGCGTCTGACCTTTTTTTAATGTAAAGGAAATATGTTCAAGGGAATTTTCACTTGAATCGGGATATGAAAATGAAATATCGTCAAAAACCATAGCAGGTGCGGATAAATCGAAATCAGACTCTGCAAGATCTGTAACTGATGGCTGAGTGTCGAAAATTTCATTTATTCTTGCGGCTGATGACGACGCTTTACTAAAAATAACAATAAGATTTGCAAGTACAATCAGCACAAGAAGTATCTGAGTCATGTAGTTTACAAACGCTGTTATTTCACCCTGTGTGAGAAATCCGGCATCAACACGGAATCCTCCGAACCACACAATCGCAACAATTCCGAGGTTCATTATCATAAATGTTACAGGGTTTAAGATTGCCGATACACGACCTGCTGAAATACAGTCTGCTGAAAGATTTTTACTTTCCTTTTTCAGTTCATCAGTTTCAAGCTGTTGTTTTGAAAAAGCTCTGATTACCCTTACACCTTCTATATTTTCTCGTGTAAGCAGTGAAATTTTATCCAGTCCCTTCTGGATTTTTTTGTACATGGGAAGTGTTTTCTTTTTTACCCATACTATTATTACTGTAATTACAGCCGCCGCTGAAAGAAGTATCAGTGAAAGTCTGAGATCAATAAGCATAGACATCACTGTTGCACCGATGATTAAAAAAGGCGCTCTGACCGCAAGACGTATAAACATATTTACACCGTTCTGTGCCAGCATGGTATCGTTTGTGATTCTGGTTATAATAGAAGACGTACCGAACTTGTCTATTTCAGCGTGTGAAAATTTATTGACATGCTTATACAGATCAGCACGAAGTTCTGTGCCGAAACCATATGCACAGCGTGCGGCAAAATACTGACATGTAAGAGCAAAACCAAGTCCGCAGACACCGAGTATTATTATAATGCCGCACATTTTCAGAATATAGTCTTTATCTCCGTTGGCAATACCCTTATCAATAATCTGTGCCATAACAAGCGGAACAATAAGTTCAAAAACGGCTTCAAGCAGTTTGAAAAAAGGGCCGAGAATAAGCTCTTTTTTGTAGTTTTTCAGATATTTTTTCAGTCGAAACATATTTACACTCCTGTCTTAATTGTATACTATATCATTATACACTATCTCCGAAAATTTTTCAATCAGTCTTAAAATAAGTATGTATAAAATTTTTATAGACAGTTAAATTTATATTTATCGCACAAACATTTTATTTTCTGCACCTATCATCTGTAGGGTGC
>JAFQBO010000155.1 GCA_017416665.1 Oscillospiraceae bacterium | reverse complement strand
TTCAAAAGGAACTTTTTCGACAAGCTGAGGGCGACCAATGGTCGCCCCTGAAAAGTTAGATGATGTATATAATTGCTGATTGAACACGCTCTAAATTTTTGCATAAAGGTTTGTTTCCCATGCAGGGATATAGAGCTGATGACGGACATAGAGTTTATATTTCGGATTGATTTTATTAACGAGGAGCGGAAGTTCAAAGATGTCTTCATTTCTGTGGTAGAGTGCAACCATAAGGCGAGGGTTATGCTTGGTGATGGTAAGACAGCTTCCCCAGAGTGCCTCACGTTCTGCACCTTCAACGTCCATCTTAATTATAGTAGCTTCTTTTCCGCCGAGAATACTGTCCACACTTCTGCTTTCAATCATCTTCACGCCCTGATTTGCAAGGCTTGACTGTCTGCCCGACTTTGATGAAAACGGCAGCTGTGTGTCAATACACCAAACGGCGTTATTGTATATTGAAATGTTTTCACGCTCATCAACGTACTTTTCAAGCTTTTTGAAATTCTTTCTGTCCGGCTCAAGAGCATAGATTTTCGCAAACTTATTTTTGGTGTAGTCGAGCATTTCCTGAATGGTATCACCTGTGTAAGCACCAAGGTCAACATAGTGTTCATTAAGGTTCGGCTTGATGATTTCGTTGTAAACCTCGGATTTTTCGGTAGTTATATCGTCAAGATAGTCAATGTTGCCACTGATTTTGAAGTTGATTACAGAGGCGTAAACCTTTTTTGACTGCTCATCTGCCATAAGTTCATACGCCTGCTGGATTTCAGAAGCATGCTGTAAGCAGTAGTCGTATGTGAAAAGTCCGGAGCCGAAAACAGGGACATCCGGTACATACAGCGTATGTCTGCGGCTGAGTTCCCTTACCTTTTCTATCAGTTCGGGATAGCCTGCCGCAAAGGCAAGTACTATTACAAAATCTTCCTCAGTTTCCTCAACTTCTGAAAGCTTTTTCACCTTGTAACCGAGGAAGGAGTGCCCTCTTACAAACTCGTCACTGGCAAAAAAGCCCTTTACCTTTATTCCGTATTCTCTGAAAACCGCCATGATTTTTTCAGCACCATCGCCCATGCCGTACATATAGATCGGTTTTGTTTCAAGCTGTAATTTTTCCCAGCATGTAATTTTTTCTTTGATAAATTCAAGCATTTTTTTCATCTCTTATCTGTTAATTTTAGGTTTCATCATTTCCGTCACAGTCGCAGTCATCATAACCGATGAGGTCACGACCTCTTGTACGGTATCTGTCACGCTGTATATTGATGTGTTCATCAAGCATTGCAAGTACTTCACGGGGCTGTTTGACGCTTTCTATCGTCTTTACAGGCGTATCGGTATCCACAACATGCATTATTATACTTCCACAGCCGAATATTCTCTGTGTGAACTTAAGCACAAGCTTCTTGTCCGTTACAGTGTACAGGTCAAGCTCGTCTTCTTCAATACTGAGAAAGCCTTTTCGGGTAATAAACTTGGTTTCTGTAAGAAAATATCTTGTAAACGAAAGCGGAAGTCCGAAAAGAGTACGCTTTTTTCCTGTCCAGATATAGTCAAAATCTTTTTTTCCCATTTATTTTCTCCTTTCGGGATTATTCTTTAAAATCGGAGCAAAGCGTGATAAGCTCGCTTAATCACGTTGCGACATGTTTATATTGTAATTTTATCATAATATCCTTGTTATGTCAATTATAATTTTCGTCAATACACTGAATTGAAATACTGATTTTCACTATTTTCTTGAAATTTTTATTCCTGTATGCTATAATAAGAAAGTTGTGCAGATATGCAATATTTTTTAAGGAGCGTTTGTTTTGAGCAGCATTTACATATCAGTTTGTCAGACACAGACAAATGTCGCAAGGTTTATCAAGCTTTTTACACGAAAGCCTTATAACCATGTTTCTGTTTCAACCTGTCCGAAACTCAGTGAAATGTACAGTTTTTGCAGAAACAAACCGGGAAAGCCTCTCCCTGCCACCTTCAATGCAGAGGAAATCGGTAAGGGAACTCTTGGGAAATTCAGCAATATTCCCTGTGAAATCTACAGACTTGAAGTGACGGAAAAACAAAAAAAATTACTCAGCGAACAGCTTGAGTACTTTAAGCGTAACCGTGACAGCTACTCCTATAACTGTATCGGTCTCGCTCTCATCTTCTTCCACATCGCAAAGGACAGAAAAAATAAATTCGTCTGCTCTCAGTTTGTCGGGCACATTATGGAGGAAGCTCAGATAAATCTTGACATATCAAAGCCTGTTTCACTCTATACTCCTGAGGATTTCAGACACATTAAATCTGCTGAACTTATCTATAAAGGCGACCTTAATCAGTTTAACAACAGCATCTCACAGATGTGCAATCTCTCTGCGTGAGACGGGTTAAATTCAAAATGCGTAATGCGAAATTCGCAATTAATAAAACGACAAATATAAAAACTGCGGGCGACCATTGGTCGCCCTGCTTCATAAATTCCGAAATGATAAAATCACAGGAACTTAATGGAATCTATAATCATATCCGCACACTTTTCTATGCCGTACACACCACTGTTAAGGCAGAGATTATAGTGTTCCTTGATACCCCAGGTATGGTTGGTATTGCCGTTGTAGAACGTTTCACGACGCTTGTCATTTTTTCTGATAATGTACTCAGCTGATTCGTAGCTGACACCAAGCTGTTCCACAACTCTTTTTCTGCGTTTTTCCATTGTAGCATAAATAAACACATGCAGGCTCGGGTCAAAATCACGGAGAATGTAGTCACCACATCTGCCGATAATCACACAACTTCCCTGCTGTGCCATTTCCTTTAAAATTTTCTCGATTTCCATATAGAGTATATTGGATTTTGAACGGAAGCTCTCCGGCGACTGTCCTGTTTTGGACGCCATTGAAAGCTGATAGAGAAAGCTCTGTGACACGTTTTCCTGCGTACTTTCAAGGTATTCTTCCGGAATATTACAGGTCTGTGCCGCCTTTTCAAGTATCTCCTGGTTGTAGCATGGTACTCCAAGCTTCTGTGCCACAAGCTTACCGATTTCAAGTCCGCCGCTGCCATACTGTCTTTCAAGTGTTATAACCAAATTCTTCTTCAAACTAATCCCCCTCACTGCACCTGATTATCAAATCACTGCTTGTTTTATGATAATTCTACTTATAATTCTATAAATTTTATTATACCACACACTTTTCCCTTTTTCAAGAGAATTTACACATATTCCTGTACTTTACACCATAAAATTGACATTATATATATATCATTTCTGTGCAAATTGTTAAATATGACGAAATTTGCTTTTTTGTTTTAAAACACTTGAATTTTTTTTTGCTATTTGTTATAATAGTAATGTTGGTATTCTGGGGTATAGCCAAGTGGTAAGGCAACGGACTTTGACTCCGTCATTCGGTGGTTCAAGTCCACCTATCCCAACCATCACGCTGTTTTAGCTCAGTCGGTAGAGCACTTCCTTGG
>JAFQBO010000154.1 GCA_017416665.1 Oscillospiraceae bacterium | reverse complement strand
TTTGCTTTTATTATCACTTCGTGCTTAAAGAAACAGATATAATCAAAGTAAAAGCGAAACCAAAAGTTTCTTTGCCTACTTTCTTTTCAAAGAAAGTAGGTAAATTACCGACTTTTTCAGTTGACATTTTTTCAAATACATTATATAATCATGATATAATATTTAAATGGAGAGAATTATGAAAAAACTTTTATCTTTATTAATAATGTGCAGTTTTTTGACACTGTCTGTCGGGTGCAGTGATGACAGTGAAAAGACAACTGCCAATGCTCCCGACGAGCTTTCCTCATCAGCTGAGAACAGCAAGGAAGAAAAGGAAACTGTTGAAAACCGTACCCGTGAAGTTGATACTGACAACACTCACGTTTACGACGAAACAATGATTCTGACAGACGGCGAATATGAGGATCTGAACACCTATGCCGCATGGCTTTCAAAGGCGTTTAAAATCAACGCCGCAATAGTTCTTACTGATGATATAGGCGACAGTGAACCATCTGATTACGCCAAACACTTTTACGAAAGCAACTATAGTGGTGACGGCGTCCTGTTTCTGATAAACAACGATACCAACAACGACTATTTTTACAGACACGGTCTGCCGTCAAAGTTCATATCAGACAGTGACGTACAGATGCTGTTTTCGGAGATTTCGCCTATACTTGCACTTGAAGACTACGTTGCGGCGGCTGAACGTGTTCTTGAAGAAGCAGAATTACAGCTTCCCGAGCATTTCACTGACAGAACCGGTTCACTTGATGCCGAAATCATCACGGCGTGCAACGACTATATAAAGGAAAACAGCGGTGCAAACAAGCTCAATGTTTACTATGTATTCGGAACAGGCGACGAAAAATTTACAAATTTTGCCAAAAAGCGTTTTGCAATGTTTTATGAAGAAACAGACGATATAGCAATGCTTGTCATAAACGGCGAAACAGGCGAAAGCCGTCTTAATGCCTCAGGAAGTATGACATATCTCCTTGACTCATCATCTGCGATTTCAGATGCTGTAAAATCATGTTACAGTGTAGCAGAGGGCATGGATATAGAAGAAGCCGTCAAAAAATTCACAGCATTTGCGGAATAATTTATACTATATTTTTTTTAAAAAGCATTGCTTTTTTTGGAAAATTGAGTTATAATATAAGAGCATAAGTGCGATATTATTAAATTTTAGGAGGAATAAAAATGTTAGTATCAGCTAAGGAAATGCTTAACAAGGCAAGAGAAGGAAAATATGCAGTTGGTCAGTTCAATATCAACAACCTTGAATGGACAAAGGCTATTCTCCTTACAGCACAGGAAAACAACTCACCGGTTATCCTCGGTGTTTCTGAAGGTGCCGGCAAATATATGTGTGGCTACAAGACAGTAGTTGGCATGGTTAAGGGTATGATCGAAGAACTCGGTATCACAATCCCTGTTGCTCTTCACCTCGACCACGGTTCATTTGATGGTGCAAAGGCTTGTATCGAAGCTGGTTTCTCATCAGTAATGTTCGATGGTTCACACTATCCAATCGAAGAAAACATCGCTAAGACAAAGGAACTCGTTGCTACATGTAACGAACTTGGACTCTCACTCGAAGCTGAAGTTGGTTCAATTGGCGGTGAAGAAGACGGCGTTGTAGGTGCAGGCGAATGTGCAGATCCTGATGAATGTAAGTCAATCGCTGATCTCGGCGTAACAATGCTTGCAGCAGGTATCGGTAATATTCACGGTAAGTACCCAGAAAACTGGGCAGGTCTTTCATTTGAAACACTTGAAGCAGTAAAGAACAAGGTTGGCGATATGCCACTCGTACTCCACGGTGGTACAGGTATTCCTGAAGACATGATCAAGAAGGCTATCTCACTCGGCGTTGCTAAGATTAACGTTAATACAGAATGCCAGCTTGCATTCCAGGAAGCTACAAGAAAGTACATTGAAGCAGGTAAGGATCAGGAAGGCAAGGGCTTTGACCCAAGAAAACTCCTCGCTCCTGGTTTTGAAGCTATCAAGGCTACAGTTAAGGAAAAGATGGAACTCTTCGGTTCAATCAACAAGGCATAATTCAAATAATATTTTAAAAGGGACTGTTTTTACAGTCCCTTTTTTATTTATATGAAAAATATGTTCTTTTTTTGAAAAAAAAGAACCAAAAAAACTTTTAAATCGGATTTACCTAAGTATATTTTATAGTTTACTGCACGAGGGCATACCAAAACACACTTTTTTAATTTGTTCCGCTTGAGGACACTCAGCTTTTTGGGAAATAAAAAAGCTCCCCAAAAGGAGAGCTTTTATCAGAAAGTACTAACTATGAATTAGTGTCTTTTCTTAAGAACTACTGCAGTAGCACCAGCTGCTACGAGACCTGCAACTGCAACTGCAACGCCAGCATTACCTGTCTTAGGAGCGCCTGTTGTAGGAGCTGCTGTTGTTGTTGTAGGAGCTTCTGTTGTAGTAGCTGCTGTTGTAGCTTCTGTTGTTTCTGCTGTTGTTGGTTCTGTTGTTTCTTCTGTTGTTGGTTCTTCATCTTCGAGAACTGTGATTGTACCGTTAGCAACAGGAACTGTTTCAGCGATGTCATCACCTTCGAAGATAGCAAATGTATTTACATTTGTTACTTCTACTGTGTATGTATCGCCAGCCTGAGCATCTTCAGGGATTGTAAAGTCGATTGTAGCAACTGCACCGTCAGCGATAGCATCTGAACCGTAAGCTACTACTGTACAGAAACCAGCACCAGCTTCTGAAGCTACTGAAGCACCACCTGCAGGCTTAGCCTTTGCAGCTGTGAGAGCTTCGTCAAAGTTTGTTACGATGTTGAGTGATTCAAAGTTGTTATCACATTCAACCATAACAGAAACCTGTACTGTTTCGCCTGCTTTACCTTCAGCGTCTGAGATTGTGAGTGACTGAGCAGCACTAGCTGAGATCATTGATGCTGCACCAAGTACTGCTGTTGAAGCGAGTACTGCGAGTGTTCTTGAAAATACATTCTTCTTCATTTTAATTTTTTTCCTTTCTTTTCTATATTTGTTAAGCAAGAGCCGGCCTTTCCGGCTCCTGCATCAACAAAGCTTAATTAATATATATCCACCTCAGGGAAAATTACTTTACAGCAACATCCTTAAGAGTGAGATCTGGGTTCTTGTATACCTTTGCGAGGTAATTAGCGAGGTTAGCTGCATCACGAACTGCAAGGTCGTAAATACCGTAGTGTTCTGTTTCCTTACCTTCCTTAACTACGCCACCCTTACCAGGTTCGCTACCGTATACGTAGTCTGAGTTTGCGAGGAATACACCGAATGGATCAAGTGTAGTCTTCTGTGTCTTGTAAAGCTGAGCAAGGTCACTTGCGATCTTAGCTGCGTCACGAACTGCTACCTTATGGTCGAGAGTAGCGTCACCACGCTGACCAATCTTAGCCATAAATGTTGCTGAACCTGAGTTGCCGTCCTTGTCAGTGTATGTTACAGTGATTTCGTAATCGAAGTTTTCACCGTCATATACATCCATAGGCTTTACATCCTTCTTGTCGCCAAAGCTGAATGTAAGAGCTGATGCATCAACTGCTTCACCGTTTACGAGGATACCGTCAAGGTGCCATGCTTCTTCGTCTGCGAAGTACCAGTCTGAATCATTGCCTTCAACTTCGAGAGCTGACATATCAATGCTGATTGAAACTTTTGATGTTGCAGGTTCTGAAGATGAAACTGTTGAGCTTGCATTAACATCATCTGATGTTGAAGCGTCTGTTGAAACTGCAACATATGATGTTACAGGAACTACTGAAGTTACAGTAACCATAGATGAAACAACTGACATAGATGTTACACCCTGGAGATTAGTTACAACTGATGTGTATGTAACCATTGATGTGTTTGTAACCATAGATGTAAATGTAACGAGTGATGTAACTGTTACAACTGATTCCTTAGTAACGATTGATTCAACTGTTACAATTGAATTTACTGTTACAAGTGATGTTACAGGAACAATTGATGTAACGCCTTCTTCAACTTCAACAATTGAAGTTACTGTTACAACTGATTCAACTGGAACAAGTGATGTTACAGTAACAATTGATTCCTTAGTAACGATTGATTCTACTGTTACAAGTGATGTTACAGGAACGATTGATGTAACACCTTCTTCAATTTCAACAATTGATGTTACTGTTACAACTGATTCTACTGTTACAACTTCGAGTGATGTTACAACAGAAACTGAAGTAACAACGTCTGGCTTAGCTGTTGATCCATCATTTGATGAAGGAGC
>JAFQBO010000153.1 GCA_017416665.1 Oscillospiraceae bacterium | reverse complement strand
AAATCAAAATCTGAAATAGATGCTCTGGCAAATGCTGCAATAAATGGTACAACAATAGAAAAAAATCAGCAAAAATGGAGCTTTGAAGAAATAAGCAATATGGAATTTCGTGTTGTATTGAATTCAAACTGCTATTCTATTGATGAAAAAACAGAACTTTATACAGATCTCCGCAATACCCAGACAGGACTTAAATATCTTTATGACAACGGTACTGTCTTGAAGGTTTCGGGTATTATAAGACCTAAGGAAGATACAGTAACACCTATGCTTAACGGAACTGTTGGTTATACACATAAGCTTACAGAATATATTATAGAAAATTCTGCCGATTCTTCTGCAATACAGGAACAACTGAAAAATAAATCTATTGATATTTTTACAGGACTTCCTTTTCATGAAAATACAGGCAACCTTGATACAGAACAGAAGGTTTCAGAATTCAGAAATTACATTTCATTGCTTGATGAAAGTTCCAGAGCAGAAACTTATGTGAAAATCATGAGTGTCCCACAAAAGTCTGAACTTGATGCAATGGTTTCTGATGCTGTGAAAAATTCTTCATCTGCTGATATTGAAACAGCTGTAACCGAAATGCTGATTATACAAATGGGAATGTCAGACAACGATGTCAAAACCTATATCAAATCCATGTCTGAAGAAGATATAACGGCAATATACACTGAAATGGTTACAGAACAAATAAAGACTGAGTACGAAACAACTGTACAGAATGAACTAAAAAATTCATCTCAGACACAGCTTTCTGCCGGTCTTGACAAAGCTATGTCAGAATACAGCAGTGAGCATATTGCAGTGCTGTATGATGAGATACTTGTGTTTTCTGAAAGTACATGTGAAGATAATCTCAGAAAGCTTGGGCATGTCAATCTTGAAGCACCTGCTACTGTTAATCTTTATGCCTCTACCTTTGAAAACAAAGAGGTTATAGAAGACGCCATTGCAGATTACAATAAAAATAAAGATGAATTTCAAAAAATAACATATACAGATTATGTTGGACTTATGATGTCATCTGTAACATCCATTATTAATGCGATAACTTATGTATTAATTGCATTTGTTGCAATATCACTGATTGTTTCCTCAATAATGATTGGTGTTATAACACTCATCTCTGTTCAGGAACGTACAAAAGAAATAGGAATACTCCGTGCAATAGGTGCATCCAAAATAAATGTCTCACGAATGTTCAATGCTGAAACTATTATTATAGGTCTTATTTCCGGTATACTTGGTATTGCTGTAACTTACTTGCTGTGCATACCTATAAATATCATTATGCATAAT
This sequence comes from Oscillospiraceae bacterium, assembly GCA_017416665.1. GTDB lineage: Bacteria > Bacillota > Clostridia > Oscillospirales > Ruminococcaceae > Porcipelethomonas. The sequence continues at coordinate 1,510 of JAFQBO010000153.1, read as the reverse complement.
ATAACAGGAATAGGAAATCTGAATGCTTTCCTACCTCCGGAAGTGGCAGTTGTTCTTATATGCATAAGTGTTTTACTTACTACTGTTTCAGGTATTATACCGTCAAGAAGTGCTGCAAAAAAAGACCCTGTAGTTGCACTCAGAAGTGAGTAAATATTGCCAATATGCAATAATGTAAGCACATATAAAAGCAATCGTATCTGTTTGCTTTTAATTACACTGACTTCGTTTTTCTGACGGAGTCAGTTTTGTTTTTAGTTGATTATGATCATTGTTATAAGAAATTAAAGGCTTCATTTTTTATTTTCATAAATAAAACTTTATTAAATCACTGTCGTGTCGTTACCATTAGGTTCTGGTGCCGAGAGGTGTGCAGGTTCAAGTCCTGTCACCCGTACCAAAGGCAAATGGCTTAATTACGTTCAAACGACGGAGTTAAGCCATTTCTTTATCTCTTATTTTTTCTGTAACAGAAAAAAATTTCCTCAAAATGCCAACTTTTTCATAAAAGTGCCAACTCGAAAAGACATCCGATATACAAACCAGCACCGCCGAAGCGGTGCTGGTTCTCTGATATTGAGTATAGGAAATTTTGAAAAAGATGTTTTTAAACTGCACTTTCGTACATACCGAGAGCAATTTCGATCAGCATATTTGTATCAAGCTGATCAATTACGCCGTCCTGCGTTACGTCTGCATTTGCAAGTGCTGTCGGGTCTGTGATAGGAAAAAGTTCTGCATTTGATACATACTTTGCAAGCTTTGCAATATCAGTCATGCTTGCTGAACCGTTCATGTCAATATCGCCTGCAATTGTCGGTGTGCCGAAAGTTACAGCAGTTGTTGGTTCGGTTGCGGTCTTTTCTTCATCATCAGAAAATTCAGGGTAAGCACTTGCAAGAAAATAATAACTTGGTCCATAGTCATCAAATTCTTTGCATATTGCTGCAAGGATATTAAAAACATCTTCTACAGTTGCATCTTCATCATAAACTATTCTCTTATATACATTATCTTGCTTAAAATATTCAAGGTGCGCCTTATAATTATTTTCTAAAAGAAAATTATTAATTTTTGAATAAAGTGTTTTCAATTCTTCATTCGATAAATTATCAAGAAAAAGAGGATCGTAACCATATGTATATATATCTCCATGAACGAAAGTTCTTGTGCCATCAAAATATTCAAATTCAAATAAACAATCATTCAAAAAATATTCTTTAACAAGTTCTTCAGATGTAATATTGGAATAATATATGTGTTTTACTTCACCTACTGTATATGTCCAACCAAGGAAACTGTTTATACAGCTACTTATATTACTGTATTTGATGAATTCCTCTTCACCCTCAAGTATTTTTGTTGTATTTGTATCAAGAAATTCTATATACGCTTCATTATCTAAATCGTATTCGGGGTAACGTAAAGCGAAAGTAGTGAATGACGAAACAGAAAGTGTTGATAATATTGAAACCGCAGAAATTCCTGCAATTATTTTGCTAAAGATTTT
>JAFQBO010000152.1 GCA_017416665.1 Oscillospiraceae bacterium | reverse complement strand
TTTACCGGTTCAAGAGGTACAGGTAAAACGACATGTGCACGAATTTTTGCAAAGGCTGTAAACTGTCCCGATGAAAACGAAGGCAATCCGTGTCTGAATTGCGACGTTTGCAGAGATGCGGATAATTTTGCCCTTTCTGACATTATCGAAATTGATGCTGCTTCAAACAACGGTGTTGATGATATTCGTGATCTGCGTGACGGTGCTGTTTATACACCTGAAAGATGTAAGTACAAAATTTACATTATAGACGAAGTTCATATGCTTACGCCAAACGCTTTCAATGCTCTTCTTAAAATAATGGAAGAACCACCGGAGTATGTAAAATTCATACTTGCAACTACTGAGGTGCATAAAGTTCCTGCAACAATAACTTCACGCTGTCAGCGTTTTGATTTCAGACGTATTCTGACTGATGATATTAAGGAAAGACTTCTTTATATTGCTTCACAGGAAAATCTTAAACTGACCGAAGATGCGGCAATGCTGGTTGCAAGGCTTTCTGACGGCGGTATGAGAGATGCGTTGTCACTGCTTGATCAGTGTGCGGCTTATTCCGAAGACATTACGGCTGAAACTGTTTCGGCTGCTGCGGGTATTGCAGGGCGTGACAGTCTTTTTGAAATAATTGAAGCCGCTGTTTCAAAAGATACCGGAACGGCACTTGCTGTTACAGACAGGCTTTATTCAATGTCAAAGGATATGTCAAAGCTTTGTACTGAACTGATTGATCAATTCAGAAATCTGATGCTTATGAAGGTATGTCCTGAAAAAACAGATCTTATTGCGTGTATGCCTGATGAACTGGAGCGTCTGAAAAAAATTGCCTTGGAAACTGAGCTTGCGGATATTCTTTCAAAACTTACGGTTTTGCAGGAATGCAGTGAAAAAATGGGCAAGGCGTTAAATAAACGTGTTGAGTTTGAAATGTGTCTTATAAAACTCTGTTCGGTACATGTTCAGACAAGAAACACTGAAAAAACTGAAGTGTATTCAAAACCTATAAAGGCAGAACCGAAACAGGAAAATACAGTCGAAAACGCTGAATCCGCTCCTGAAACGGAAGAAGCGGTAAAACCGGCTGTTGATATTAAAACACTTAAATCATCTGATTTTAAAATACTTGTTGAGTGGACTGAAATTCTTGATGAGCTTACAAAGATTTCACCATCGGTTTCAGGTGCACTTGCAGATTCAAAAGCATATGTACATAAAAATATTATGCTTGTTGTTACAAAAAATCGGTTTTTCCTCAGACTTTTTAAAATTCCCGAAAACAGTGCCATGCTTGACAAGGCGATAAATAATGTCATGGGAATGCGCTATGCTGTAAGGGCAAAATGCTCGGCAGATGCAAGTGAGGAGCAGAAAACAGATGGACTTATTAAAAAAGCTATAGACAGCGGAATTGAAACTGCTGTTGAATAAATCAAATATTAAAAATATTATAAAGGCAGTTTAAACTGCTAAAACCAAAGGAGATTAAAAGTTATGAGATCAAGAGTACCTAAGAATATCGGCGGCGGTTCAAATATGAACTCAATGATTAAGCAGGCTCAGAAAATGCAGGACGAAATTACAGCTCTTCAGAGTGATATTGAAGCAAGAGAATTCAGTGCGACGTCAGGCGGCGGCGTTGTTGAAGTTACTGTAACAGGTGCTAAAAACATCAAGTCACTCACAATCAAGCCTGAAGCTGTTGACCCTGATGATGTTGAAATGCTTCAGGATCTCGTTGTAAGTGCTATCAACGAAGCTATGAACGAAGTTGAAAAGGTTACCGAAGACGAAATGAACAAGATCACAGGCGGCGTGGCTCTTCCAGGATTATTCTGATAATATGGCAGACAGCAGCGCATTACCACTCGTAATTTTGTCGGAGCAGTTTGCCAAACTTCCGGGTATAGGCATGAAGACGGCTCAGAGACTGGCTTATGCTGTTATGTCAATGAGCAACGGCGATGCAAAGCAGTTTGCAGATGCTATTATGGCTGTCAAAACAGATGTTGGATACTGTAAAATCTGTCAGAATCTTACTGAATTTGAGGTCTGCCCGATATGCAGTGATGATAACCGCAACAAGGCTGTAATATGCGTCGTTGAAACGCCAAAGGACGTTTCTGCATTTGAACGTACCAATGAATATGGCGGAACATATCACGTTCTTCACGGACTTATTTCGCCGATTAACGGTATAGGCCCTGATGATATAAAAATCAAGGATCTGCTCAACAGAGTATCACAGGGCAGCGTTGAAGAAATTATTATGGCTACAAACCCGACAGTTGAAGGTGAAGCAACAGCTATGTACATTGCAAGACTTCTTAAACCACTCGGTGTTAAGGTTACAAGACTTGCTTTCGGCATCCCTATTGGTGCTCATCTTGAATATGCCGATGAAGTTACACTTTTCAAGGCACTTGAAAACAGAAACGAAATGTAAACAATAAGACCGTACCGTTTTTTCGGTACGGTTTTTTAAAAAAGGAGTGTGATTATTTATGGCTACACCACATAACAATGCGAAAATTGGTGAAATCGCAAAAACAGTTCTTATGCCCGGTGATCCTTTAAGAGCTGAATTCATCGCAAAAACGTTTCTTGAAGAGGCAGTGTGCTACAATAAGGTAAGAGGCATGCTGGGCTTTACGGGAAAGTACAAGGGTAAGGAAATTTCCGTGCAGGGAAGCGGTATGGGTATTCCATCAATGGGCATTTACTCATGGGAGCTTTTCAATGATTATGATGTCGACAATATTATCAGAATCGGAACTATCGGAGCTATTGCTGACAATGTAAATCTGCGTGATGTTATTATCGGTATGGGTGCTTGTACAAACTCAAACTATGCGGCTCAGTTTGAACTCCCGGGAACATATGCTCCGACAGCATCTTTTAATCTTCTCAGAAAGGCTGTCGAGGCGGCTGAAAATCATGGCAAGCCTTATCATGTTGGAAATATTCTTTCAAGTGATACCTTTTATGATGACTCGAATTCAACTGCAAAATGGCAGAAAATGAATGTTCTGGGCGTTGAAATGGAGTCTGCGGCACTTTACATGAATGCGGCAAGAGCAGGCAAAAATGCACTCTGTATCGCAACGGTTTCCGACTGTCCGCTTAAAGGTTTGTCACTCCCTGCGGAGGAACGTCAGACAAGCTTTACTGATATGATGGAAATTGCACTTGAAACAGCTGTGACAATTTAAAGTTTTGGAGGAAAAATGACTAAAGAAGAAAATATATCATTTATGAAAAGCTTTTTTGAAAAATATTATAAAAAGCTGCATGATGATGACTTGATTTTAGTATCACTTCCCGGCGTTCCTGAACCTATGATTTCTGAAACCGATAAACGTGACGGAGAATGGAAAGTATGGAAACTTATTCCCTCAACAGTTACAGAAGAAAAACTGCAGGAGGTTGAAAAAGCATATAATATAAAGTTTCCTGATGTATTAAAAGCGTTTTTTTCGGTATATCATCATCTGTTTGATGCACCGATAGGCAGCAATTCAATTAAAGCTCCTTTACAGGGATTTGAGTTTGCTTTTAATTCAAAGCTTGCAAAAAACGGTTTTCTGCCGTTTGCATGGGATGAGGACGGATTTTTTATAAGATGTATTGATTTAAGCAATATGCCTGATGAAGAAAAATGTTCTGTTGTGGAAATAGATCATGAAGTAATGTTTGATCTTATTTTTAAGGCGGAAGATAACAACAAAACTGTTTCAAGAGAAGAATTTGCAGAAAATATGAAAACAGTTGCAGTTAATTTTTATGATTTTCTTAACGGTGTTTATGAGGGGAGAATAGAATAATTTTGAAACTTTAATTTGAATTTAAGATTATTTTAAGAATAGCCTGTTATAATACAATCATGGATAACGGAGAAACAAAGCTTTAGGTTTTGAGTTTTCTTCATCATTAATCCTTAATTCCCCCTCTATATATCTTTTATCTATCTATGTTTGAGCTGTGCATTAGTGCATGGCTTTTCTTTTTGTCATAAAAAATATGCACTGTCAGAATGTCTGAGTCTGGGGTGAATATCTGATTTCTATACATATTTTTCAGAAAGTGAGATATTTTTAAATTTTGATTCGTTTTATTAATGAGAGCGCTCAAAAGCGAAAGGAGGTATTTTAAATGGATAAGGAAACCTATATAAAGAAGCTTCTGCTGTATAAAGATACGGTATTTCGTGTAGCCTTTTCCTATATGAAGAATAAAAGCGATGCTGAAGACATATCGCAGGAAGTATTTTTGAAGTTATACACCTCCGCACCGGAATTCAGCAATGAACAGATGGAAAAAGCATGGCTTATCAGAATTACAATAAACAAATCAAAAGATCTTTTAAAATCGAACTGGTTTTCAAGACGTACCGATGATACAGAATTAATTACAGCACAATATGAAATGAATCAGAACGAATCGGACATGCTTGAAAAGGTTTTAAGTCTGCCTGAAAAATACAGAGGTATAATTCATCTTTATTACTATGAAGAATATTCTATAACTGAAATTTCCGAAATAACCGGAATAAAAGTATCAACAATTCAGACCAGACTGCAAAGAGGCAGAAAACTGCTTGAAAAAAAGCTAAAGGAGGAATGGTGTTATGAAAAAAGAAGTATACAGCCAGGCTATGACAAAACTTAAAATGAGTGATGACTGTCTTGGTTCAATCCTTGACAGTATAGATGAAATTGCAGTACAGCCACAGGAAAAGAAGGTTCGCCATATTAAACTCGTACCACTTCTTACAGCAGCCGCTGTTTTTGTATTCGGTGGTATAACAGTAGCGGCTGAGGCAGGTGCATTTGACTGGGTGAAGAGCTTTTTCCATGAGGAAGAAATCCCGGCATTCTATCTTGAAAATGCGGGTAAAATGAACAACTTCAAGTGCGAAAGCGATTTTGGTCTTGAGCTTTCACCTGTAGGTGTTCTTGGTGAAGGCAAGGATATATGCTGTGTATTCGAGGTTCAGAATATCCCTGAGGATATTGATATTGAGATGAAGGACTTAGGTATCACTCTTTCAAGCGAAGTTTTTGAAAATTATCATAATGCACACCCTGAGGTTGATGGCTTGGGCGGTGGTGCAAGTTTCATTGAATTAAACGATGAAAATGAAAATCTTATAGGAATTATCGCACGTTCTGATGCTGAAATGTTTGCAACAGGTACAGAAATCAGCTTTGACATATACCCGATGTTTAATGATTCTCTCAAAAATATAGAATTCAGAGAAAAATATGGTTTTGATGAAAACGGAATGATGAACGTTGCGGAAATTTCATTTACACTTGAAAGTAAAAAGAGCAAGGAAAAAGTAATAGACTACTCAACATATGTGTGCAATGACATTCCTGAGCGCAACTACGATTTCCTGTTTGACGAAATCTCTATCACCCCACTTACAATCAACGCAACCGGTTCAAGAACATTTTATGGTGATGAAATGCTGAACACGAGTGATATGATACTTGTTTTCGATGACGGCAGTAAACTGAATCTCAACAACTGCAGTGGATG
>JAFQBO010000151.1 GCA_017416665.1 Oscillospiraceae bacterium | reverse complement strand
TTTGACATATTTGCAGGATCTTCAATGTTACCGATAAATCTGATAGCGATTGGTCTTGTTTCCTTACCCTTTTTATATGCTGTAATAATATTCTGAACACCAACACATTCAACTTCGCCCTTGCCTTCAGCATTGAGCATACAAGTTACTGTGTCCTTGTTTTCGTTTGTTACATAAACTACAACGGCATCAGACTTGAGTGTACCGTCAGCGTTGTAAGCACCAAGTGCCTTACCATTTGCAAAGGCATAACCTGATCTGTCGTGTGCTTCAACAGTTACAGTTTCACTGAATGCCTGAGCAGTCATTTCTGTTCCGCCTGATGTCGGAACAACCTTCATTGTGTGGCTTCCTGCCTTGAGACCAACAGCATCAGCACGGAAATAGCCGCTGTACTGTCTTACGAGCATTGAGTCGATCTGAACGCCGTCAACATAAACGTTGTAACCGTCAGCTCCGCTTACAGGTGCCCATGTAACATAGGCTGCTTCCTTAAGATTTGAACTTGTTTTGAGTGCAGATGCCGCATAAACCGGAGCATCATAGAAAACAATGTTGTTGCCGCTGGTTACTGCACAGCTGGCGAGCATTGTTACTGCTGCAAGTCCTGCTAAAAACTTTTTCAGCTTCATAATTTAATTACCTCTCCATATATATATTTGTAATCTGTTAGGACAAATGATCAAACTTTGTCCTAACATTATTATATACCTATTATAGCCAATTTTCAAGATGGAATATTAAATAGAATATATGCGGATACTGTATATAAAATTTGTTGAAATGCAACATAAAAATGATAATAATTTACAAAAATAAAACCTGACGTAGTTACGTCAGGTTAAACGTTTAATCAAAGTGGTGATTCAAGGAGTCCGTTCATGAAATCAAGGACGGCTTGTCTGTCGTATTCATCATCGATAATTGTCGGCTGGAAGGCGTTCATTTCGCCTGTGAAGATATAGCAAGGGTGAATTTCGTCGTTTTGGGAAATAAGTCTTCCGTTTTCAAAACTGAAAGTATATGTATATACGATTGTTCGGTTTTCAGGATGTGTGTTTCCGCCGTAAACAAAATTTCCGAGAGAGTATAAAATGGTAACATCATTGTAAATTTCAATCGGCTGGAGTACATGAGGATGTGAACCTATAACAAGATCCGCACCGGCATCGACAAACTGGTGTGCATACTCAATTTTATGCGGATCGGGTGTGTGGATTTTTTCCGTTCCGCCGTGAAAAAAGACAATCTGCAGATCAGTTGTTTCAGAGTATTCCTGTATCTGAGTACAGAGTTCACCCGAAACAACAACATCGTTCCATGTTTCAACACAGAAAAGAACAATTTTTATTCCTTCATGTTCAAGCAGAACAGGAGTGTTGTTATCGCTCCATTTTACGCCGTACTGTTCAAGTGCTTTTATGGTGTCGTTGATGCCCTCCTGACCATAGTCGCCTATGTGATTGTTTGCAATTCCGACAGCATCAATTCCGTTTGCCGAAAATATACCGGCATTTTTGGCAGGTGATTTGAACCAGAATGCAGGGTCATAATCCTTGGAAATTTCCTCAAGAGGATTGTCTGTGAAAACGCCCTCGCAGTTGGTTATGTTAAATGTACCCTTGTCAAGAATATGCTTTACTCCTTCAAAGAAATATTCGGGTTGTACACGTTCGGCGGTTTCGTTGAATCTGCCTTCGGTAAATTCACCACAGTAAGTACCGAGTGTACAGTCGCCCATAAAATTCATGATAATTTCGACTTTTCTCGGTTCGTCGGGTATAGGCTTGATACCAACAGGCAACGGTTCACGCTCCAGCTTTATGTTTTCCTCAGGAATTTCAGATTTATTACTTGCATTATCTTTATTATTTATAGTATGAACAAATCGCTTGCTTGAAATTACAGTTGAAGTGTTTCTGAAAATAAAAAATACAGAAGAAAAAAGCAGTATAAATAAAAAAATGGTTAACATGTAAAGAACACACAGTTTTCTCAACGTTTAGCTCCTTGAATTTTTTTTACTGAAATATTATAACATTTTTCGACATAAAAGTAAATATAAATTTTAATTTGTCGGTGTAATTTTATTTTGCAAATTTTTTGTAGGGGACGGCGCCCACGACGTCCCGCATGTTAAGCATGATAATCGGCGGTGCGTCGAAGTCGCCGCACCCTACAGATGATAGGTGCAGAATATAAAATGTTTGTGAGGTAAATATAAATTTATAATACGCCATAAAATATTAATATTTTTCATTTCCATATGAATAATCATAAAACAGCATGAAAATCAAAGTAGAAAAGCTACATATACAATAGTATCTGTCGAGATTTTTGGATAAAAAAATGAATAATTTTATTTACATGGAATATTTCCCATATTAAAATTATATTATAAAAATAATTGAGGTGTAATTATGAAAATAAGAAAAATATTGCCATTTATTTTTACGGCTATGATTTCAGGAAGCATGTCATATAGTGTAAACGCTGAGGAATACTGTGATACGCTGAAATATACAATTAAAGATAAAAGTGTTGTAATTACAGGTTACAGCGGCAGCCCGAAAGTACTGGAAATTCCGTCGGAAATAGATGGGAGAAAAGTTGTTCAGATACGTGAAAATGCCTTTTACAAGTGTGAGAGCCTTGAAAGGGTAGTGTTACCCGATACGGTTGAATTTGTGGGGCATCATGCTTTTTTTGAATGTACTGCCCTTGAAAGCATAACTGTGTCTGATGGTGTTTGCAGTATTGGTGAAGGATGTTTTTCGGGATGCATAAATCTGTCTGAGGTTGAACTCTCTGACAGCATTCGTCTGATTGATGACAAAAGCTTTTTTAATTGTATAAGTCTGAATAAAATTGAAATGCCATCATCTGTAGAGGAAATCGGTGATTACGCTTTTTCGGGAACGGCTGTTGAAACAGTGGGCTTTTCGGGAAAACTTCTCAATATAGGCGAAGGTGCATTCTTAAACTGTGAAAGCATGGGACGTGTGTATATTCCTGAAAGTGTAATAAACATCGGAAGTTGTGCATTTGGCTACAACGGTGTTCCGGCAAGACAGAACCATGATTTCAGAATATCGGGTACGGAAAAGTCATTGGGCAGAAAGTATGCCGAAACAAATGGATTTGACTATGAAAATATAAATGAAGAAAAGTCCATGGGTAAAATATCGCTTATTCCTGCACTTGGCGTTGTATTCTCGGGTGCAGGACTCCTTTTCTTTAATATGATCAATAAAATACGCTCCTTTAAAAGAAAGTATGAATATGAGTGTTAGAATTTTAAAATAACTTGACATTATAACACTAAAGTGTATAATCAGTTTGTCGAAAAGGTCTTTAGTCATAAAACTAAAAGTTTTGATCA
>JAFQBO010000150.1 GCA_017416665.1 Oscillospiraceae bacterium | reverse complement strand
CTCCCTGCCATCTTGATACGTCAATTCCGAATGTAACTACGTCATCGGCATATTGTGAGACAAAATCTTCAAACGGTATTCGTTCACTGTTGTCCTCATATGGTGTTATTTCGTCTGTTACCGTAAGGCTTAAATCCCAGCTTGTTTCATTGCCTTCACTGTCAGTGGCAGTTGCGGTAAGGTAGTATGTTCCGCAGGTATAACTGTCGATTGAACCGCTGTATGTAAGCTCAGGTGTGCGATCATAATTATCAACAAAGCCAACATAATCGTTCAGATCAAATGATGTACCAACCTCGATTTCTGCTCCGTCTCCTGAATTGAGCAGAACAGGTGCGGTTGTATCTGTTACGTTACAGTCTATCGGATACTCGTACAGCTTGTCTTTATAAAGATACTTTACATTAATCTGGGTTTTGCCGAGTTCGGTTGTGTTTATGTATTCATCAGCGTTCTGAAGAATTATATCAGAATGTGAAATAACCTCACCGACTGAAATCTGTTCATTCGCTTCCAGTGTTTCGGGTACTGTAAGTGTAAGATCGTCAGGCGGTGTGCTTATTCCTTTTGCCGGAATGGTTGTGACAGCAGTTGCCTTTGATGCGACTGTGGTTGATGTCTGAATTTCATCGTCTGCAAGTGTAGGGCTAATTGCCTGCTTTGTACATGCCGTAAAAAGAAACAGTGAAAGCAGACAGGTGAAAAATCTTTTTTTTATCATAAATGCTCCTTTGTGTTTTTGTTCCTATAAAAAGTATATAATAAAAATACAAAAATGTAAAGTGGAAAATAAATTTTTTCTGTAAAGTGATTGACTGTATTTTTTTCATATTGTATAATTTAAGAAAACAAAGGAGGATCTCATTATGAATAATTTTCAGTTTTACAGTCCGACAGAATTTGTATTCGGTAAGGATATGGAAAATCTTGCCGGAAAATATGTTGTGAAGCATGGCGGTACAAAGGTACTTCTGCATTATGGTCAGGGTTCGGTTATAAAAAGCGGTGTTCTTGACAGGGTTAAAAAGTCTCTTGCTGATGCAGGTGTGAGCTATACAGAACTCGGCGGTGTTATGCCTAATCCGCGTGATACACTTGTTTATGAGGGTATTGAACTCTGCCGCAGTGAAAAGGTTGATTTCATTCTGGCAGTCGGTGGTGGCTCGGCTATAGATTCTGCTAAGGCTATTGCTATGGGTGTACCTTATGACGGCGATTTCTGGGACTTTTACAGTACGGACAAAACCATAGAAAAAGCAGTTCCTGTTGCAACGGTTCTTACCATTGCGGCGGCAGGAAGTGAGGGCTCGGGTGATACTGTTATTACAAAAGAAAACGGCGGTCTGAAACGTGGAGCAGGTTCGGATTTACTTCGTCCTAAATTTTCAATTTTAAATCCACAGCTTACATGCACACTTCCTGCTTATCAGACAGCCTGTGGTGCAACTGATATTATGGCTCATGTTTTTGAAAGATATATCACAAATACTACTGAAGTCGAAATTACAGACAGACTCTGTGAGGCGGTACTCCTTACTATGATTAAGGAAACCCCTCGTGTTATCGCTGATCCGAATAATTATGATGCAAGAGCAAATATTATGTGGGCGGGTATGGTTGCACACAATAATATCGTAGGCGTAGGCAGGGAGCAGGACTGGAACAGTCATGGTATTGAACATGAACTGTCGGCTCTCTATGACTGTGCTCACGGAGCAGGACTTGCAGTTATTATGCCTGCCTGGATGAAGTTTGTCTGCAAGCATAATGTTATGAGATTCGCTCAGATGGCTGTCCGTGTCTGGGGTTGTCAGATGAATTTTGAAAATCCTGAAGCAACCGCATTTGAGGGTATTGAACGTTTTCGTCATTTTCTGCACGAAATCGGTATGCCGACAAACTTTAACGAACTTGGTGCAAAAAAAGAAGATATACCTGCACTTGTGGAAAAATTCGGACTCGGAAATGGTAAAACAGGCGGTTTTGTTTCCCTTTCTTCAGATGATATAACTGAAATTTATAATATTTCAGCTGAAAGTTAATTGGTTAAAATGCATCGTTGTACACACATACACGGTGCATTTTATATTTTTTTGATGTTTATTAGTGAAAACCGCATAATTTTTGGATATTATCATAAAAAGTTTGTGGGTTTTTCTTGACAATTTAGAAAAAATGTAGTATTATTAAATATGGATAATTGTGAATGATCATATATTCATAAAGGGGTGAGATGATGAAATGCCTTGATACAAATGCTGAAACGATGGATTACAGGCAAATTTTTGAAAAGACGTTTCATTCGTTTGATGCTGTAATTTTTATTGATTTAAAAGAAAATAAAATCCTTGAGCTTAAATCAAGCAGTAAATTTCCTTTGCTTCATTCCTCTGATGATGCTCAGGATACTATACAAAAATTCAGGGCTACTGTTTATCCGGAAGATCTGAAGATTTTTGAGGCTTTTAATCTTTTTTCAGGTCAGACTCTTTTTTCGGAAATACGCTGTAAGGATACTAACGAAAAATTCAGATGGTGCTGTTGTCAGCTTGTACCTGTCAGTGAACATTCTTATTATGCTATGTATCTTGATTTGACCGATTGCAGAAATGAAGGTATACAGCTTAAAAATGAATATCTGAAAAAACAGTCGGCTTACGATTTGAGTACACAGCTTCTTGTACAGAAGTACAATGCTGTGGTAAATCATGCGGATATTGTTCTTATTGAATATACGCCTAAAACACGTATGCTGTCAATATCTTCAAATCTGCATGACAAACTGATGAGTATACCTGATTTTAACGGTACATATGATGAGTTTATTGCCACGGATTATGTATACGAAAATGATAAACCAATGATTAATTCCGTAATCGAAAAGCTGAAATTTGTAAGCTGTACAAGTCTCGGTGTTTCCATTAAAAATATTGAGGGCGAATATTTTCGCTGTGAAGCCGATTTTTATGGCGTTTACGGTCAGGATGGTTCGGTTGTCTCGATAGTGGGGTCTCTCAAGCCGGTTGATCAGCCTTCGGGATATGCATCGGAAACTAAAGAAGACAAATACAGAGATTATGCAACCGGTCTTTTGAGCGGAAAGGCTTTCTGTGATAATCTTAAATCTGTTATCGAAAAAAATTCTGATAAAAATTATGCTGTTATTATGTTTGATATTGAACGCTTCAAGTCTGTAAATGAGGTTTATGGGGTTCAGGCAGGCGATTCGGTTATCAGATATGTTGCACTTAAAATGAATGAGGTTTTCAATTATGATGGCTGTCTGACGGCAAGATTTATGAGCGACTTTTTCGGTATTCTGATGCCTTATGAAAATGAATCCGATATAGGACAGGCTATAAAGTTACTTAACTCAAAAATAAGTCTTTATAAGCATATTTCTCTTAAATATGCTTATGGAGTTTACAAAATTGCTGACAAATCAATTCCGCCACGCCTTATCTGTGATTATGCCAATATGGCGAAAAATTCTGTCAAGGGGAATCATATAAACAATATCGCTTTTTACACTGAGGGTATGAAAGACAGAATTATTGAAGAAATCTTTATCGAAAATGATATGGAAAAGGCTCTGGAGG
>JAFQBO010000149.1 GCA_017416665.1 Oscillospiraceae bacterium | reverse complement strand
TAATAGTACTGTTTACCTGTAAGACCATCATACGCAGGTAAATCATTTACAACAGCTTTCCAGTCCGTTGAAGCTGAAATTTCAATGTTCTCCTGAACAAGCTCAGGATTGGTAAGATCTTCGTTGGTAGATCTGTAGACATCCACTAAAACCTTGTCAAGCATATGATTGCTTTCATTCCACTTTTTCTCAATTTCGATTGAAAGAGTTTTGGTGTTTGCAAGGATTATCGGATCTTCTTCAGGAGTACTGTTTACACCATCATTGTTTATTGCTGTAAGTGAATAACCATCAGGAACAGTTTCTTCTACCTTGTAATAAATCTCATTATTCGCAGCATCCTTTGCAAGAAGGTTTTTATAGGTGAAAATCCACTCATTGCCGTTTTTCACTAAGTCAGGAGTCTGATTTTCGGCTTCTGTCCAGTCTGATGTACTTGTTTTCTGCATAAGTTTCAGTTCAAGACTTGTCGGACGATTTGTGCCGTCACCGTCATACCAGAGCTTTTTAACTGTAATGTCTGTATATGGTACTTCAAAATCAGCCTTGTTTGTAATAGTGATGCTACCTGTATGTGCCTCGTAGTTGTAACTGTAGCTTACAGCATAATCTGTAAGTTCACCGGAAACAACTTCTTCAACAGTGAAATACTGATAATTATCAAGCTGCTGAGGTGTCAGTTTAAGCTTCCAGCCACCAGCCTTTGTAATTTTAAAGGTATCTTCTGTACCATTTTTGATGAGTTCTTCACTGTCGGCATAATTTACTTTACCCCATAACTTTACTTCAACTTCCTCAACCGGAATAAAGCTGTCAGGAAGTAGAACATTATTAAGGTCACACCAGACTTTTTTCAGCTGTAATGAACTTGCGTTTGTTATTTTAATTACAGAATCGCTTTCATTTATACCGTTTCCACGGTAAATCGGTGAAAATTCTCCCGAACCTACAGCCGTTTTCGTACCATTAATAGTGTAATCGGTTTCCTTTACATAGTAATAAATTACCTTGCCGTTTTTACCATTTGGAAGATCGTTCCATTGATAAGCATCTGTAAACTGAACCGGATTTTCAAGAGTATCAACACCAAGATTTTCAGCAGTTGCAAGAGTCATTTCACTCGGGAATCCGTTGAGAACCCTTTTGTATGACCAGTAAAGCTCTGCTGTAACCGATGCATTTTCCTGTGGTTCATCCCACGTTTTGGTAACGCTGATGTCAACAAGTCTGTTGTTTGTTACAGGAATTTCACCATTTTGACGAATTGTTTTAACATTTGTCGCATCAAGTCTTTCACCGTTAAGCCCTGTCGGATAACTTGTAAGAGTCTTTGCATAAGTAAAATAGTAAGGTTTTACTTTAGAAACATCCTCATAATCAGCCGACGGTCCTTCAACTTCAACAAGTGCATATAATCCTCCGGATTCGAAACCATCAATCTCAAATTCTCCATCAACAGTCGATAACAGTGCCGGATTGTCACTACTGTCTGACCATCCTGCAGGAGCAATTACACCTTTTGTTGCAATCGGCTGACTATACCATTGCCATTTACTATCATTATATTTCGCTAATTTAAATTTGGCATTAAGTCCCTCTACGGTATAGTCACTTACATCAACTTTTTTAATAGTCGGGAGATATGCAACTGAAGTTACACCATCACGCTCAATAATTTCAAGTGATATATTATCAACTGTGCTTGATGACATACCATTACCTGTAAGATAAGCAGTATTTGAGAAGAATATTTTATCTCCAGGGGTAAGTGCCTCACCATTTCTTATAAGCTCATATTCATATTTGATTTTAATATGAGTAGCGTCCGGAATTGTAAGATTAAGCTCGGATGTTGAAACTTTTCCAACAGCTGTTACTGATATGTCCTTTAAATCTACATTCCAGCTTTTAGCATAAAACTTATTAGCATTATCGGGCATAACAAATGTATAAGTATATAAACCCTGATCATCAAATTCTGCCGGAAATGTTTCGTTTATCTGTACATCTTTTTTATTAGCATCATATAAATCATACATTTCCAGATGAAGGACATTCATATCATTTACACTTTTATCGATTTTTAATCCCGGAGTTCCTTTAAATGTAACTGTTACCACATCACCCGGTTTAAATCCTGTAAATAACCATTCTCTGTTAGCTTTTGTAAGTTCCTTGGTTACATTAACAGGAGCTGTCTTTTCACCACCCGGATAGAAAAGATAGGAATATTCAGAAGATGGAAGTTCTACGGGAGTATTGTCTGACTGTACTTCATATATATTGACTTTACGCAGAATCACATCAACAATATCAACTCCTGTTAATTCATTCCAACATGTTTCACCATACCAACTTCCTTTTGGCCATAACTTTTCTGTTACAAAAGCATCATTGAGAATAAGTTCGTCGCCACTGGCAAGATCCTTTGCATCTTTATTAATATCAAGTGTATATGAAACAATATTAACGCCTTCATCGTTTGGAGAAGCAGATTGTGGGTTATAGGTCTTTTCAATAACATCACCCATATCCGGTAATGTCGGCTCTGTAACCTCAACTTCAATTTCCGGCTCACCCGTTACGAGAACTTCCGAAGAAATTGCTTCATATTTATTCAAGCTGTCTTTTACACTGTTTTTTACAACTACGCCTTCAACATCTGTTTTGGCAGCAGCTTCAATAAGCATTGGATCGAATTCCTTAACAGGAATTTTTGTAAAATAAGCAATGTTTAAAACATTCTTGGTAAGTAAAGCAAACCTTACAGTATTTGTATTGTCATTATAAACATAGCAATTCTGGTTATCCTGAGTATACCTGCTCATACCTATAAATCCGCTGGTAGTACCATGTCCCCAATCGTGTTCTATTTTTGGTTTATAAGTATCATCAGTACATAATGTAAAACCTTCATCAAATGTATCAATAAGAGTTGTTCCGTCTTCTGTCAGATTCAGTTTAATTTTCCAACCAAAAATGTAATATTCAACATTATTGATAAATGCCGTTTCAACTTCTGTAAAGTCAAGCTTTGCACTTTCCCCTGACAATTCCTCCATATCTGCGTTAATAGCAGTTTTTGAATAATCCACACTGGTATCATCATAAATATCCACTACATATGTATCAGATGGAGTAGAAGATTTTGTATTGAACGAAGCTGTATTATTAAATGAAATTTTTGCTTCTGATGTAACATTTGAAATGTCTGCTATTGAAGTATATTTAACCAGAAGTACATCATAACCTGCCGTGTCAACAGCCTCATCAAATATAATATTAAAGCTTCGTGCATATCCACTTGTAACAGGAGATTCAGAATCAGAAGAATTCGAATAATATGTTACTGTGTAATATGAGGATGGGAGTACATTGTCTGATTCATCATAAACTTTAACACTATGCTTACTCAAATCAATATAATGATCTGCCTGAGCATTTGTTGTTTTGTCTGAGTTCAAAGCTCCCATCACGTCAACAAACAGCTTTGGATTATTTGCATCTGCAAAACCGAGATCCTGACGCATTTCAATAGTCCAGTCGAGTTCTTCCTTTGTATCAGCTGTTATCTCGGAAAGCTTTATAACTTTATCTTCATGCTCATCGAGTGTTTTAGTAATTTTATTATCAGGTGTGTATGAATGACTTGCCGACGACTGCTTTCTGTAAGATGTACCGGCATTAAGGAATGCTGTATTTTTCATTTCAGTCGTCTCGCCTGCCATGAGCTGTGCAAGCTCAGAATCAGAAGGCTTTGTTTTAAAAGTAAATATTACACCGCCTGCAATTTTCTGACCATCAGTATTAATAGTTTCATCTGTTTTGAATTTGATAGCGTTATAAACTTTTTCTGTGGTTTCGTTGCCCTGAGCAGTTTCTGTTTCCTGCACTGCATCTGTGACCTGAGCTACTTCTGAACTTTCAGTAGGTGTAGTTTCACCATTACTTTGAGAAGTCTGAGCCGGAACCGGATCAGCAGTATTGTAAAGCTGATAAGATATATTAGAAGTTTTTTCATAACTGTTACGTGCACGACCTTCAACAGTTATATCATTTTCATCAACCTTACCATCACCGTTTGAATCAACTAACCTTGCAAAAGCTTCATCTTCAAAGGTAACACCGTTAATGCTATAC
>JAFQBO010000148.1 GCA_017416665.1 Oscillospiraceae bacterium | reverse complement strand
TGATCAAAACTTTTAGTTTTGTGAATACAGACTTTTTCTACAGTCTGAGGACTGTAGAAAACAGTCCTTTCGTTCTATTTATAGGCAAGTCAATCCGTACCGATTATTTCATAGCAGCCATTGACTGTTCAATCTTTGCCATTTTTTCTTCTGCCTTCGCAAGCTTTGCCTTTTCGGCATTGATAAGCTGTTCAGGTGCTTTTGCTAAAAATCCCTGATTATTAAGCTTTCCGCTGAGGAAGTCAATATCCTTCTGAACCTTAGCCTTTTCCTTTTCGAGACGTGCAATTTCCTTTTCCTTGTCAACGAGCTGCTCAAGAGGAATAAAGAGTCTTGCACTGTCTGTTACAGCAGTTACAGCGTCTTCGATCTTGTATTCATCCGCAACTTCAATTTCAGATGCAGATGCCAGCTTTTCAAAGAATATGCCACAGCCCTCAAAGAGCTCCTTATTCTGAGTTTCAATGAAAATCTTTGCCTTTACTGACGGTGGTACATTCATTTCAGTTCTTCTTGCTCTTACTGCCTTGATAGCGTCAATAATCTTTGTAAAGTCTTCTTCTTCCTTTGTAAATGAATATTTTTCTTCAAATACAGGGAAAGCAGAAAGCATAATAGAGCCGCTTTCGTTTGTGAGAACCTGCCAGATTTCTTCTGTAATATACGGCATAAATGGGTGGAGAAGCTTTAACATTCCCTGCATTACCCATACAAGTACAGCCTGTGCTGTTTCGGCAGTCTTACCGCCTTCAGCAATTCTCGGTTTTGTGAGTTCGATGTACCAGTCACAGTAAACGTCCCAGATAAAGTCGTAAATTTTAGCAGCTGAAACGCCAAGTTCGTACTTGTCGAGATTTTCGTTTACTTCCTTTGCGAGAGTGTTGAACTTGCTTACAATCCACTTGTCTTCAAGTGTAAGTTCATCAGGAAGACCCTTTATTTCAAAGTTTTCAGGAAGGTTCATCATGATAAAACGTGATGCATTCCAGAGCTTGTTTGCAAAGTTTCTTGCCGCCTTTACCTTATCATCTGAATAACGCATGTCGTTACCAGGTGAGTTACCGTTTGCGAGCATAAATCTGAGTGCGTCTGCACCGTACTGATCAATAACCTCAAGCGGATCAATACCGTTTCCGAGAGATTTTGACATTTTTCTTCCCTGTTCATCTCTTACAAGACCATGAATAAGAACAGTATCGAACGGAACTTCGCCCATATTTTCAAGACCACTGAACATCATTCTGATAACCCAGAAGAAGATAATGTCATATCCTGTTACGAGAGTATTTGTCGGATAGAAGTATTTGAGGTCTTCTGTGTTTTCAGGCCAGCCAAGTGTTGAGAACGGCCAGAGTGCTGATGAGAACCATGTGTCAAGAGTATCAGGGTCCTGACGCATTTCCTTGCCGCACTTAGGACAAACAGCCTTGTCTTCCTTTGTAACAATCATTTCACCGCAGTCATCGCAGTAGAATGCAGGAATCTGATGTCCCCACCAAATCTGTCTTGAAATACACCAGTCACGGATGTTGTCAAGCCAGTGGAAATAAATCTTGTCAAAACGTTCAGGAACAAACTTTGTCTTGCCGTTCTTAACCGCATCAATAGCTGGCTGTGCAAGAGGCTTCATCTTTACAAACCACTGTGTTGAAACCTTAGGTTCAACAGTAGTACCGCAACGGTAGCATGTACCTACATTATGGCTGTAGTCTTCGATCTTTACGAGTGCACCTTCAGCTTCGAGGTCAGCAACAATAGCCTTTCTTGCCTCGTATCTGTCCATACCTGCATATTTCGGATAATCGTCTGTAATTTTAGCATCATCTGTCATTACATTGATAATCGGAAGGTTGTGTCTCTGACCAACTTCAAAGTCGTTAGGGTCATGGGCAGGAGTAATTTTTACTACACCTGTACCGAATTCCATTTCAACGTAATCATCGGCAACAACAGGAATTTCTCTGTGAACAAGAGGAAGAATGAGAGTCTTGCCAACAAGATGCTTGTATCTTTCATCGTTTGGATTTACAGCAACTGCTGTATCACCAAGGAGTGTTTCAGGACGTGTTGTAGCGAGTTCGAGATATTCGTCGCTGTCCTTAACCTTATATCTTAAATGCCAGAAATGACCTGCCTGATCCTCATATTCAACTTCTGCATCTGAGAGTGAAGTTTTACAGTGAGGACACCAGTTGATGATTCTTTCACCTCTGTAGATAAGACCTTTTTCGTAGTACTTTACAAAAACTTCCTTTACAGCCTTTGAGCAGCCTTCATCCATAGTAAAGCGTTCTCTTGACCAGTCACATGAAGAACCGAGCTTTTTGAGCTGTTCAACGATTCTTCCGCCGAACTTTTCCTTCCATGCCCATGCTCTTTCCATAAAGCCGTCACGACCGAGATCTTCCTATGTAACGCCGTCTTTTTTCATGTCTTCAACGATTTTTGCTTCTGTAGCGATTGCGGCGTGGTCTGTACCAGGAAGCCAGAGTGCTGAGTAACCTGACATTCTCTTGTATCTGATAAGGATGTCCTGTAATGTTTCATCAAGGGCATGTCCCATGTGAAGCTGACCTGTGATGTTTGGTGGTGGAATTACTATTGTATAAGGTTTTTTCTTACTGTCAACCTCTGCTCTGAAGCAGTTTCCATCCATCCAGTATTTATAAATTCTGTCCTCAAAATCCTTAGGACTGTAGGACTTGGCGAGTTCTTTAGCCATTGTAGCATCTCCTTAAAATAAAATTAAAGTATAATTACACAATTATAATTATACTTTATTACGCATTATTTGTCAAGAATAAATCTCTTTATTAAGGCAATAGCGCACAAAGATTGAAACAGTTCTTTGTGCGGCGTTATCTTAAGTTTATTAAGAAATTATTAAACAAAAAATCCAAATGAGATAAAATTTCCGATAAAATATCTGCTTTAAATGACAAAATGTTTTGTTGAAGTTTATCTATTTTATCTATTGTAACAGACAACGTTTAAT
>JAFQBO010000147.1 GCA_017416665.1 Oscillospiraceae bacterium | reverse complement strand
ACTGTCATTGTATGCTTTATTATAAAACCAAAGACTAGAAAGGAATTATCATTATGTCAATAAAAATCACAAAAGAAAACTTTGAAGAAATTGTTATAAACAGCGAAAAGCCGGTACTTCTCGACTTCTGGGCAACATGGTGCGGTCCTTGCCGTATGGTTTCACCGATAGTTGATGAAATAGCAAATGAAAATCCGCAGTTTGTTGTCGGAAAGATAAATGTCGATGAAGAACCGGAACTTAGAGACAGTTTTAATATTTCAAGTATTCCGACACTGGTAGCTTTAAAAAACGGCAGGATTATAAACCAGCTTATCGGTGCTTATCCGAAAAGTGCAATTCTTTCAATATTAGAAGGCTAATTCCCTCAGTTTTTCACTGTCAATAATTTTAAGCCCTCCTCTTGAAAGCTCAACAATCTTTTCAGAAGCAAAATATTTAAGCATTCTTGATACAACTTCTCGTGCTGAATTCATATATTTTGCGATCTGCTCATGTGTCATTTTCAGCGTGTCACTTCCTGAACGCCTTGTTTCGTCCCATAAAAATGAAGCAAGACGCTTGTCAAGGCTCTTAAAAAGCAACTCCTGAACTGACCACATTACATCTGAAAAACGACTTACAGCAAGTTCTAATGTGTATATTTTCAGATCAGTGTATTTTTCGCAGATACTATTATAGACAGAGGCATTTATAAGCAGACATTCAGTGTTTTCTTCAGCATCTACAAATACATCAAAAGTTATCGCCTGAATTACACATGATGCTGACAACATACACATATCTCCGCTGTATAATCTATATAACGTCACTTCCCTGCCATCATCAGACATTATATATACTCTCAGGCAACCTGATTTAACTACAAAAGCACCGGTACATTTGTTACCGTTATGAATGTTTTTGGATTTGTCATACCAAAGATACTGCGTTGTTGAACATATATACGCTCTGTCTTCTTCTGAAAGACCGTCCCAGAACGGAAAAACATCTTTATACATATCATTTAATTCAATATCCTTCATTTTTTAAAATCTCCTTTTTTTAATACTCAGGGTAATTTTAATGATATCATAACAAATTTTTAACGTCAATAGCTTTATGTGATTTTGTCACAGACAAAAAAATTATTTTCATGTATAATAAAAACACAATCAATTTTGAAAGGACCTACTTGATATGAACATTACAGAAACAATAAAATATATAGGCGTAAACGACCACAATGTTGATTTATTTGAAGGACAGTACATCGTTCCTGACGGAATGGCTTACAACTCATACGTAATACTTGATGAGAAAATAGCTGTTATGGATACAGTAGATGCAAACTTCACTCATGAATGGCTCGACAATCTCCAGAATGCTATAGGTTCAAGAACTCCCGACTATCTCATAGTTCAGCACATGGAACCTGACCATTCTGCAAATATAGATATTTTCCTCAGAACATATCCACAGGCTGTAGTTGTTTCTTCTGCCAAAGCATTTACAATGATGAAAAACTTCTTTAACAATGATTATGCTGACAGAAGAATAGTAGTTGGCGAAAATGATACATTGAACCTCGGTCAGCACACACTCACATTTGTAACTGCACCGATGGTACACTGGCCAGAGGT
>JAFQBO010000146.1 GCA_017416665.1 Oscillospiraceae bacterium | reverse complement strand
ACTGAAACCCTGAGGAGCAAAAGCTCCCTGCGACGGTTGCAATCGTCGCAACGTGATTAAGCGAGCTTATCACGCTTTGCTCCGATTTTAAAATCAGTTAAGAGCCGCTTTAAGGGCATCAACCTTGTCTGTCTTTTCCCATACGACATTGAGGTCTTCACGTCCCATATGACCGTATGCAGCGAGCTTTCTGTACTGTGGCTTTCTGAGATCGAGCATCTTGATAATAGCCGCAGGTCTGAGGTCGAACACCTTGTCCACTGCTTCTGAAAGCTTGATTTCGTCAACCTTACCTGTACCGAAAGTGTCAACGAGGATTGAAACCGGCTTTGCAACACCGATGGCGTACGCAAGCTGTACTTCACATTTGTCAGCAAGTCCTGCCGCAACGATATTCTTTGCAATATATCTTGCCGCATAAGCCGCTGAACGGTCAACCTTAGTAGGATCTTTACCAGAGAACGCACCGCCGCCGTGACGTGAGTAGCCGCCGTATGTATCAACAATAATCTTTCTGCCTGTAAGACCACTGTCACCCTGTGGGCCACCGATTACAAAGCGTCCTGTCGGGTTGATATAGAACTTTGTGTTTTCGTCAACAAGATTTTCAGGAACAACAGGCTTGATAACATATTCCATAATATCTGTCTTAATCTGTTCAAGTGAAATTTCAGCTGAATGCTGTGAAGAAACAACGATAGCGTCAATTCTTACTGGCTTGTCGTCTTCATATTCAACTGTAACCTGTGTTTTTCCGTCAGGACGGAGATAACGCAGAGTGCCGTCCTTTCTTACTTCTGTAAGTTTAAGAGCGAGCTTGTGTGAAAGTGAAATAGGCATTGGCATAAGCTCAGGTGTTTCGTTGCAAGCATAACCGAACATAAGACCCTGGTCGCCTGCACCTGTTGAGTTATCATCAGCCTTGTCGCCTTCCTTTGATTCAAGTGCTTCGTTTACACCCATTGCAATATCGCCTGACTGTTCATCGATAGATGTAAGTACTGCACATGTGTGACCATCAAAGCCATATTTTGCACGGTCGTAGCCGATGTCAACAATAACATCTCTTACAATTTTCGGAATGTCAACGTTTGCCTTTGTTGTAATTTCGCCCATGCAGAGAACCATACCTGTTGTACATGCTGTTTCGCAGGCTACTCTTGAGTTAGGATCCTGTTCGAGCATTGCATCAAGAACTGCGTCTGAAATCTGGTCACAGATTTTGTCAGGATGCCCCTCTGTAACAGATTCTGAAGTAAATAATCTTTTAGCCATTTTCGTGTGCCGTCTTAATTAACGGCCTCCTTTCGTAGATTCAGAAAATATATCCACCTAAGTAAAAGAAAAGCATTCAGATAAAATTATCCGAATGCTGTGATTTTTTAATAAAAATCCTCATCTCTCGGATAAACCGCAGGAATTAGCACCTTTCTTGATTAAGCATCAATTAGGTTGCCGGGCTTCACAGGACCTGTTCCTCCACCACTCTTGATAAGGCGAATTTTTTTCTTATCCTTATTATACAATAAAACCTCTTGTTTGTCAATACTAATTTAAAAATTGACATATGTAAAATAAATGTAATCGCTTATAAAAAAATTAACACATACAAAATTATAAAAAAAACTTGACAGATGGTTTAAATAGTGATAAAATAAAAGAAATAGGAAATGCGATGACAAAGAGAAGTAACAGGGAAAATCGTTTTCAGTGAGTGTGGGAGAGTGTGAACCATGCACCAGAGCCTCTGCGAATAACACTTTCGAGCATCAAACTGAACGGCTTAAAGGCTAAGTAGGGGCGACGTATTCTGTGCGTTAAACGGAAAGGCTTTTTGCGAAGCCGTAGAGTGACCGCTGTTATCGGCGGTAATTTAGGTGGTACCACGGGTAAATTTATCTCCCGTCCTGAAGAAATATTCGGGACGGGAGTTTTTATTTTAGTAATTTCAAGAAGGGAAAGAAAAATTATGAAACATATTGACATTTCATTTTTAAAAAGTGAAAATACAAAAAATGATTATCTGAATCAGACTGTTACAGTCTGCGGCTGGGTCAGAACATCAAGAGACTCAAAAAACATGGCGTTTATGGAAATCAATGACGGTACTACATTCAAGCACCTCCAGATTGTTATTGACAAGTCACAGGGTGTTGAAAACGCTGAGGCAATGCACCTTGGTACTTCTGTAAAGGTT
>JAFQBO010000145.1 GCA_017416665.1 Oscillospiraceae bacterium | reverse complement strand
CTCTTGAAAAACAGCCCACTGGGCTGTTTTTCAATTCACCCCTCGTAAATACGCTTCTGAGGCAAGGAATTTCGCCGTCTGCGGACGGCGACAGGGACTCTGTCCCTTGACCCTGCAAGCCTTTGCACCACAGGCATGCAAGCAAAAAGGCTTGACCGAAACTTTTAGTTTTGAAAACATTTTCCTAAAGCTTTCACAATAATCATTGTATCATTTCATTTTAACATCTGTAACAACCCAGTCATTTTCAATCGGGTTGTACTCCGCATCACAGAAAGTACAATGCGGATTTTCAAGTGAATTAAAATGCTCGTAGCACAACGGACATGTTGAGTTACAGAGCTCAAAACCCGTGTCATTCATTTCTGAAAGTCTTTTTTCGACGGTTATACGGAACACATTATTTTTCACATAAAATTTCTTTTCCTTCACACAAATATCCTCCGTATAAATATCAAGAGAAATACTGCATAAATTATAATCCGTATGTATATCTGCCAGCTTCATGTATCCCATATACAGACAATCTGCAATTTCAAATTTTCGCACAGGATTTTTCAGCTGACAGCACACAAGCTGTTCCCTTTCGTCTTCATTGGTAAAAATAACAAGCTTCAGCAGTGAAATAACCTTTGCCTCAAAATCGTCAAAGCAAAAAGTTTTTTCCTGCTCTGTCACTGTCTGAACAATTTTCTTTTTCGCCTCGTTCGTCTCAAAGATAAGCGAGGTATTTTTTATGTTGTCGTATATAAGACGTACAAGCAGAACAAGAACGGCGGCAACAACACCTATCATAATCCACTCAAGAGGTGCTGTAAATGCACTTGCAACCGCATCTGAGAAAGTATTCTGCGTAAATCTTCCCGAAACGTTTTTGATAAATTCCGAAATCCCGAAAGGTATTCCCATAATCATTCCGATTATGCAGCACACAAGCAGAGTTTTGCCAATATCCCTTATTGAAATGGAATTGTTTTTCCTGTAAAAAAAGCCTTTAACCTTTGGAAAAAGCCCTGTAATGTAAGTTTCCTCACCACACGCCTCACAGCCCTGTTCAAGTTGTTTCAGACCAGCCGTTTTGCCACAGTTCGGACAAGGAAATTTTTCATTGTCCGCAATACTGTTAGCCCGAGGATATATGACATTAGCGTCAGTAAAAATACTTTGTCTGCGTTCAAAACTTTTTCCCGATTTTTTTCTGAATTTTACTCTCCTGTAAAATGGCTGAGTAAGTCTTTTGCGTACATACTTTTCATCTGAAAAGCTGCTTCCCGAGACCTCGCTCAACGGCATCGGCGAAACACTTTCAGCCATTTCAATCTCCATTGCTCTCAGTTTTTTTTTATGCTGTACATACACAAATTCAGCATCACGGCTCAGTCGCTGAGCTGAATTTTCTGCAAAATGATATTCATTGAAAAAACATTCATAAAATTTTTTGTCCGAATAATTTATTCTTATGTTTTCACCCTTTATGCGTTTCTGTTCAACATCAAGTTCCTTTGAAAATTCACTCAAATCATTCCCTCCATTCAGCGTAGTGCAAGACTTGAATTCAGTATCAGCGACGAGTAAATAAAAAGTACGTCATCTGTATCGTTTCCGATAAACTGAGAAAGCATTGACGGCTGTACATATCTTGTATCAACAAGTGTAATTTTACCGTATCCCGATGCAAGAAGCGGTGCAATGGACGATCCGAATGAGTCACGGAAAATCACAAGCTTTCTGCCGTTTTTGTTTTTATGATTTTCTATTTCAACAATCGGCTGACTTCCCGAAAGAAACATTTCATACGGATCTTTTCCGAACGCCTTTTCCATATCGTAAACTTCACTTTTTTCAGCCACACCGTTCGGATATATTGTAACAACAAGATTTTCTATTGTTTCATTTGTAAGACACACGAGTGTGTCGGGAGAATAATCCAGTGCTGACTGACCATGGTAAACGCCGTAAAAACGTTTATTTACAGTATTTTCGTTAAAGTCATCAGCAATATGCGTTCCCATAGTTTCTGCAATAAAGTCTGCTATATCTGTAATACGTTCCTGTTTCCAGTGACTGTCTGTACTGTAATAATCATCAGCTGACAAAAACGGTACAATATCTATATATTTCATATGAGACATTTTATGCTTCATATACGAAATCATTTTACTGTAATCAAAAGCAAGTATATTGTTTTTTTCAGCCAGAAACATATTTTTATCAGGAATAACAGAAAAATATACATTGCTGTCTGTTCCCTTAAAGTATGTGGTGTAAATGTTTTCAAAACAGTTTGACGCATGATCAAGCATTTCGTATTTCAGCGGATATTCAAGCTTTGAAATATGACCATCACATGTGAAAACGCCGTTGTTGTCCGACTGCATCAGCAGATCAGTAACAGCATATGCCTTTATTTTTCTGAAAAAATCCCTCATGGGAAACTGATCAACAGACGCATTTTCAAAATCCGTCATATAATCTCCCGACCAGATTTCACTTACATTTACTTCGGGAAACTCCTCAAGTTTTCTTCGTTCAGCCTGTGAGTAATTTTTTTTGTCACCCGTCAGGAGAGAAACTCCAAAACCGAATACAATAAGCACTGCTACCGAAACTGTCAGAATACTTTTGATTTTTATATTCAAGGCTTCCCTCCTCAGAAGTATGTGTAAAATTTTCGTAGGCAGTTAAATTTTTATTTATCATTTTAATTGTTCTGTACTTTTCTTGCTTGCACAAGAAAAGTACCAAAAGAAGTGCATTTCTTTTCTTTGAGGGCAAAGAAAAGAAACAAAAGAAAAAATTGCATGCAGATAGCAAACTCAGACTGTCTCCCATGAAAAGCAAAAGAAAAACAGAAAGAAAGTAAAAATCATAATTAATAATTAACTTGAAACACAATACTCCCATGTTTCATAAGAAGGCAACCTTTTATCGTACAGATAGAAAATTATCATACCTTTAAATTAAGGCTTCCAGCCGAAGGG
>JAFQBO010000144.1 GCA_017416665.1 Oscillospiraceae bacterium | reverse complement strand
TCGTTGTAGTAGTAGTTATACTACTTGAAGCTAGGCTAACGTAAACGCGTACTTCACCGCTAGAATCAGCATGTGTACAACTTCCGCCCCAAGCACCCCAGTTAAACTGAGAATATTCAAGAATTAAAGACGCTGATAACTGATAGTATGTATTTGCTTTAGCACCTTGATTTTGTCCTCCAGGATATTGAACAGTTAATGTACCACCGCAATTTGATGGGCAAACATATTTATAACCTACAATATTGTAAACGCCAACTAAATCAGGAACATACGCTATAAAATTCTGTTTTTCAGCAATAAAATATGTTCCGTCATCGTCAGTACTTAAAAGAGTCTCATCCGCCAACACATCAACCGTAGTCTGCTTCATAGCGAAAGTCTTAAGAACATATGTGTTAACTGCTTCGTCGATAGATGCTGTCTGTGCACCCTCGGGAACTGCGCTGTTTGTAGGAGATTCGATATCACCAGTCATTTCTGCAAGTCCGTATGCACCGAACTCAACGCCCTCAATCTTTTCGGAGGGTAAGCCTGTACCCTTGAAGTAGTATAAACCAGCCGCCGCACCAACAAGACCTGCGTTATAGTCGATTGCAACTTCGTTACAGCAGTAGTCGTGGAGATCGTCGATATAAGTATGACCTGATGTGGGATGATTGTGATTGAAATTATTCATCTGTGCTTGGTCAGTGTGTGCACCAAATGCAGGACCACCAGCCAATGCACCGATTAATGCGTAACTATCATCATCGTATCCACAATTCGCCTTGTATTCTTCGTGTGAATCCCAACCTGATGCTGCTCTGTGGTGAGCCGCCTGTGGTGTGTCAACATTAAATCCGTCTGGAACAAAGTTTGTAACAAGACAAATCGGTAGATTTGTATCGCTTATTGTACCGCCATCGCAAACTCCGTTGATTGTGTCTTTCCAATCGTTGTCACCAAGAAGCTTGTTCATCTGACTTACTGCCCAATTAACGTATGATTCTTTCTTATCAGAATTATACTTCGCAGCAATAAGTGTTGCTGTCTGAGCCATTGCGTTGAATCGAGCTGTTCCCCAAGAGTGAATGTAGTAATAATCTTTTTTATTGCCATTAATGTATGTATCATCAATAAATTTTGTTACTTTACTCCAATCATTTGTCTGACGAGCCTTTGCAATTGCGGCTGCAAGATTAACATCATCCCATTGAAGTTCGCCTGTTGAATCTGAGCGAGCATCCTTATATGGACTATTATCCAGCTTGCCTGTTGCTTCAAATAACCAAGCTGCTGCCCAAGCTATATCATCGCCTTGGTCAGTGTCTTTATAGTATTCGCCAGAAGTATCACTTGCTACGAAAGCACTGGTTCTTCCAGCAAATTCGTAAAGCTTTTCAGCAACTTCAAGATAATTCGCATACTTTTCTTTATGCTCCTCAGAACCATTTGGATCATAGAAGTTCAGATAACCAAGTGCTAAAGCAGCTGCATATTCTGCCGCTACGTTACTGCCGCTTGTGCTTGTCCAAACCATTTCATCTGCTCTGCTTACCTGTCTTTCAGGAGCACACCAGATATCGTGGTCTACAGCTCCCAAGCCTTTCTGAACAAGGAGTTCAGAAATCTTTCCGTTTGCGTCATACTTAACTGAATCTACAAAGAAGTCGTAGAATCTTTCAAGGATAAGTTTATAATGTGCCTTTTCGTCTTCATCTACCATATACCCTGATTCATTTTCCTTGATAAATTCAAGATATGACCAGCCAAGCATTGAAGCTGTATAGCCCTGCGGTAAACCAAACATTACGTGGTCTCCCGCGTCATGATAGCCTCCGGGAACTTCATCCTCTACATGACAATTTGTTCGCCATGCAAGAGCACTTTTTTCAGCTACGTCTGTACCGCACATATTAGCGTCGTAGAAGTAAAGCGAATGTTGTAACAATCTTGCATAGTCTGTCATATATTTTGGTTTGTCATTTACAGTGCTACCGGGAGCATCTTCATCAGTATAAGGTGCATCAGTTTCTGTGTAAGAAGGAGCAATTACTGAACGATACAGATCAACTGTAATCGAGTATGGCAATGCTGATTCTCCTGTAAGATCCTGCCAGAGTTTCTGAATTGCAATGCTTCCTGTTTTGATTTCGTATGAGTTGCTAAGTTCGAAGCTTTCAATTGTTGCAGCATTTGTTTCTGCGGCTGAAATCTCTTTCTTACCGTAAGTTACCTTCCAACCGAAAGGAACATCAACTTCAACTATTCTGTAATTATAACCCTTTGGAAGATTTTCAAATGTGCCCTTCCAAAGCTGTGTTTCGTTTGTATCACCTTCTTGTTTATTCGCTGCTGTTAATGTAAGAGTTTTTCCTGGAATATCTGTCCATACATTGTCAATTTCAGCCTGGAGCTTAACGACAAGCGTTTCAGGAAGCAATGTGCTTACATCTCCGTGACCGTCAGAATTCCAGTTCTTTTCAACGGGAATATCTACTGTATCAGCTGTGTTTGTAATTACAATAGTTCCGCCCTCGTTGATATTCACATTAGGAACCGATGATGTATAACCTGTAACAGATGTTACTTCATCTACCCTGTAGTAGTACAGAACATCGTCACCTTCATCATTAGGACCATTTTCATATCTTGGTAAATCTTTCCATGTGTATGACCAGTTGTTTGATGTATCAAGTGTTATGTAATCCTGTGCCTGTCCTGTGGGCTTGAATGTTACATATGTACCATCTTCGCCTGTTTTTTGTTTAAGAACAACATTGACGGGTTTACGGAATTCTGTAGCACCCTCATCGCCTACCCACTTTTTGTCAACTCTTAAATCCATTTCTACGCCGAGTGCCTCGTTTGGAACAATAAGAATGTTCTTGTCAATTGTGAGCATGGGGATTTCTGGTGTCGCTGGTGTTTCTTCTGGAGTTGTCGGTGTTTCTTCCTCTGGTGTTTCTTCCTCATTCAATTCATTTCCCTTAAAATAAGGTTCAGAAATTTTTGAGGTATTCCATGTGTTTACTGTAAACTCTGTCAGCTTTCTAAATGAAGTGATTAAATCTGAATCTGCAATTGAGTCAGATATCTCCAATCCTAATTTTTTAAGTATGTCTTTTGCAGATAATGAATACTCAATTACATCAGCCGTACATTTTATATCTTGTTTAACTATTTCATTACCATCATAAATACCCTTAAACTCTCCATTACCATAATCTTTATTAGATTCATAGTCTGATAAAACCTTAAATGTAAGAATAGGTGTATCATTGATAATCATTTCATCAGTAATCAGCTGTAAACCTGCAGAAGTTATTTTCAAATTAGTTTCATTAGATGTAAATATTCCTTGTTCTGTCTCATTGTTTCCACCACTATTGGTAATCGGATTCTCAATCACCCAGAAATCAAGTTCTTCAACAGTTGTACTATTACAAGTATCAATAACAAACTCATTTATAGTGTTAAAGTTAGCTACTGATACATCAAAAAGTTCACATAACTGCTGTATTGTAAATTGAACTGTTACTGTTTCAGCTTGAAATGACATTCCGTTTTCGTGAATATCACAGCCGCTTGGATATTTGCTTGTGTTGGGTGATACTTCTGTACCATTCACTTTAGCTTTAAACTTAGCATTACCCCAACCCATTTCATCTGAATCTGTCTTGAACTTAAACTGAATAATCGGAGTAGAATCGTTAATAGTTCCTGCTGTAATACCGTCAGATATAATCTCTAAAGCATCTTTTTTAAAGGTAGTAATCTTATGAACCTTACTATCTGATTGTTTTTCTTCTGTTAATGTAATGCCAGGTAATATTTCAGAAGATGTAACACTAAATGCACCGTCAGTAGATTTAACAACATTGAAATAGAAATCCTTTGTTGAAACTTCATAACCATTGGGAGCTGATAACTCTTTCAGGTAATATGTACCAGGCTTGAGATAGCCGTTCTCTACGTAAGTTGTATTGTTTTCGTCAAATCCACTGAAATCAAGTTCAACTTCACCATTGATTACCTTTATGTTATTTAACAACTCTGTACCGTCATTAGCATGAAGTGCAAATGTGGCAAAATTATTGCTTTCAAGATTACCACCAATAGGCTTTCCGTCCATATCAGTCTTTCCGAGCTTAATTTTTATACCTGTGATACGTGTATTCTCCATTCGGATTACACGAGTTTCAAGACTTTGAGCGAAATTAAGCACAGTTACCTTATTTTCTTCTTCAGGCATTGTAGCGGAACCAGTCCAATACTTTATTTGCTTTTTGTCATCTATTACTTCAGTTTCTCCTGTTTCTGTTGTCACCTCTTTTGTTGTGCCTGTTTTCTGGAAATAGATATCCTCTGCCAACTCGTATTTGCCACCAGCATAAGTTTCAGAAATTTTGTATACAACATTAAACTTAAGCTTTGTATAATCAATAAGCCATTCGCTGGAATTTGCATCCCAGTACCAGAGACTTGTATCAGTAACCTTTTCATTACCTTCATAAAGTTCTATCGTAACACCCTTTACAGATGCACCCTTATCGTCAATCTTTCTGAAAAGAAGTCCCATTTTGTTGGTATACTCAATAGGATTTTCAGATACGGGAACAACCATCATTGCGTTAGGATCGAAGTAGTAATTGCCGTGCTTTTTCGGAGTTGTTGTATTCCAGTCTAAAACATTACCGGAACTATCCTTAACTGTCAGAGTTTCATTGCCATTGTCATCTGTAATCTTTGTCAAAGTAAATTCATCAGTTACAGCATTATCTTCGCCAATGATTTTAATAACCCTTGTATTATCATTATCACTTACAGTATTAGTTATTTCTACAGTGTAATTGAGCACTATAGTACCATCCGTTTTCTTTACATTAACCATTGTACGAACATTTGACGGATAGGCATTATCTCTAAGATTAACAAGGTCAATTATTTCTTTTACTTCAACGATATAAACAGTTTCTTCCTTGAAGTAACCAACAGGAGCTTGCTGCTCAACCAATGTATATACATTTATTATGTCCTGAGTTTGTGTTCTAAAATCCTTTAATTCATCCTCTGAATACTCACTCGA
>JAFQBO010000143.1 GCA_017416665.1 Oscillospiraceae bacterium | reverse complement strand
GGACGATGCAACAGCATTCAATGGCGAAAAGAAGGGAACAATCGCAGGTAAGGGCGTTATCAACAACAGAATGACAAACTATATGTTCAAGCTCCTTGAAAAGGAAGGCGTTCCTACACATCTCGTTGAAGAAATCAGTGACAGAGAAACAATCGTAAAGAAGGTTGAAATTGTTCCTCTTGAAGTTATCGTAAGAAACGTTGCAGCAGGAAGCTTTTCAAAGAAGCTCGGTATCGAAGAAGGTACTCCTCTCAAGAGACCAACACTCGAATTCAGCTACAAGAATGATGATCTCGGCGATCCATTTATCAATGACTACTATGCACTCGGTTTAGGTCTTGCAACTGAAGAAGAAATCGCTACAATCACAAAGTATGCATTTATGGTAAATGACTTCATGGTTAAGTTCTTCAAGGAACTCAACATTGACCTTATCGACTTCAAAATCGAATTCGGACGTTTCAAGGGCGAAATTATTCTTGCTGATGAAATTTCACCTGACACATGTCGTTTCTGGGACAGCACAACTCACGAAAAGCTTGACAAGGACAGATTCAGAAGAGACATGGGCGGCGTAGAAGACGCATACAACGAAATTATGATGCGTCTTATGGGCGAATAATATTTAATATATATTTTTAAATATGTATTTCAGAAACAGAATCATAAAGGAATTTTTTCATAAGCCGTCGGGAAAATTTCAGATTCTGTTCTGGTAAAATTCAGACGGCAGAATGGAGTTTCATATGGGCGGTTTTTTTGGAGCAGTATCCTCAAATGACTGTATTCAGGATGTTTTTTACGGCACGGACTATCACTCACATCTCGGTACACGCAGAGGTGGTATGACATCTTATTCACCTGAGCTTGGTTTTCAGAGAAATATTCACAGTATTGAAAATTCACCTTTCAGAACAAAGTTTGAAAGAGATGTAGAGGCAATGAGAGGCAATATCTGTATCGGTTGTATCAGCGATACAGACCCTCAGCCTATCATGGTGCGTTCAAAGCTTGGACTTTACGCAGTTTGTTCAATCGGTATTATAAACAATGCTGAGGAGCTTTCAAACGAACTTTTACAGAAGGGCTGTGCAAACTTTGAAACAATGAGCAGCGGTAATATCAATTCCGGCGGACTTATCGGAGCACTTATTGCTCAGAAGGATAATTTTGTTGAGGGTATTAGATATGCTCAGGAAAAAGTAGAAGGCACAATGTCACTTGTAATCATGACAAAAAATTCGATTATCTGTGCAAGGGACAAAAACGGACGACTGCCGATTATTATTGGTAAGCGTTCAGACGGCTATTGTTTCTCCTTTGAGTCTTTTGCATTCCAGAAGCTTGGCTACGATTTCTGTCATGAGCTTAAATCGGGTGAAATAACAGAAATCACCAAGGATGAATACAGAATTCTCAGTGAGGGAACAGATGATATGAAAATATGTTCATTCCTCTGGACATATTATGGTTATCCGAATGCTT
Source organism: Oscillospiraceae bacterium (assembly GCA_017416665.1). Lineage (GTDB taxonomy): Bacteria > Bacillota > Clostridia > Oscillospirales > Ruminococcaceae > Porcipelethomonas. The sequence continues at coordinate 1,488 of JAFQBO010000143.1, read as the reverse complement.
GCTATGAGGGTGTAAACGTTGAAGCTATGCGAACACGAAACGGTGAAATTATGGCTGAAACTGATATGAAAAACGGCAATCTGCCTGATGTTGACTATGTCTGCGGTGTACCGGATTCAGGCATTCCGCACGCTATCGGTTATGCAAACAAGAGCGGAATTCCGTTTGCAAGACCGTTTATCAAGTATACGCCGACATGGCCGAGAAGCTTTACTCCAATAAATCAGTCGATGAGAAACAGAATTGCAAAGATGAAACTCATCCCTGTACATGAACTTATCGAAGGAAAGAAGCTTTTATTTGTTGATGACAGTATCGTAAGAGGAACACAGATGCGAGAAACTGTTGAATTTCTGTACGAAAACGGTGCTAAAGAAGTTCATATGCGTTCTGCTTGTCCTCCGATTATGTTCGGATGCAAATATCTGAATTTCTCAAGAAGTACATCAGAGCTTGAGCTTATTGCAAGACAGATTATTGATGAAAACGAAGGCGTTGAGGGTGTTAAGTATATTGACGAATACAGCAATTCTTCAACTGAAAGAGGAAAATATCTCCGTAATGAAATCTGTCGCCGACTCAAGCTTACATCACTTGAATTCCAGTCACTTGAAGGCACAGTAAGAGCAATAGGAAAGCCTGAGTGCAAGCTCTGTTCATATTGCTGGAACGGAAAATAATATTACAACCTAAAAGGAGTTAAACTCATGAAAAGTTTTTCAGAAAGTTATAAAAATGCAGGCGTAGACGTAACAGCAGGCTATAAGGCTGTTGAGCTTATGAAAAAGCATGTCGCAAGAACCCGTACTCCACTGGTGCTTGACAGCATCGGCGGATTTGGCGGAATGCTGGGCCTTGATCTTGCAGGCATCACCGAGCCTGTACTGGTTTCCGGCACCGACGGTGTAGGAACCAAGCTGAAGATCGCTTTTCTTATGGATAAGCATGATACCGTAGGTATCGACTGCGTTGCAATGTGCGTTAATGACATAGTTTGCTGCGGCGCAAAGCCTCTGCTTTTCCTTGACTATATCGCTCTGGGAAAGAACGTTCCCGAGCGCGTTGCCGAAATCGTTTCCGGCGTAGCCGAAGGCTGTGTTCAGTCCGGATGTGCACTGGTAGGCGGTGAGACCGCCGAGATGCCCGGATTCTATTCCGAAGACGAATATGATCTTGCCGGATTCTCGGTAGGCATCGTTGATAAGAAAAAGGTTCTTGCTCCCGAAAACTGCAAGGCTGGCGACGTTATCATTGCCCTTCCTTCTTCCGGTGTTCATTCCAACGGTTTTTCGCTGGTAAGAAAGGTATTCGATGTTGAAAACAAGGATCTCGGTCTTTACAGCGATGAGCTTGGGATGACCCTTGGCGAAGCACTTCTTACTCCCACCAAACTTTACGTTAAGCCTGCGCTTGCTGCCATTGAAGCAGGCGGCGTACATTCCATCGCCCACATCACCGGCGGCGGATACTATGAGAATATCCCGAGAG
>JAFQBO010000015.1 GCA_017416665.1 Oscillospiraceae bacterium | reverse complement strand
ACAGTACCATCAAGGATTGCTCTGATTGTACCGTTTGGTGATTTCCACATTTCTGTAAGGTTGTATTCAGGCATTCTTGCAGCGTTTGGTGTGATTGTTGCACACTTTACAGCAACGCCGTACTTCTTTGTAGCTTCGGCACTGTCGAATGTAACCTTGTCCTTAGTCTTTTCTCTGTTTTCGAGACCTAAATCATAGTATTCTGTGTTAAGGTCTACATAAGGATTGATAAGAATATCCTTAATCCACTGCCAGAGAATTCTTGTCATTTCGTCCCCGTCCATTTCGACGAGTGGTGTGGTCATTTTGATTTTTTCCATTGGGTTTACCTCCTAAAAAATTTCTATTGAATGTCCGTTATTTTCAGCAATAGCGGATATTTTTTCATATACTTCGTGAGTTACTATAATAAGCTCATAGCTGTCACTGTCAATATAAATCATGCATACAAACGCATCATTTACAGCAAGATTAATTTCCTGTGCAAGAGTTTCCGCATCATCAATTTTTGTCAAATCAATTTCTGGAATGTATTTTTCAATAAGATGATATGATTTAAGCTGTGAAAGTCCCCAGAGAATATCCTCCGGTTCACTCTTGTAATCGGCACTGAAAAGCCAGCCACCCTCTTCAAGCTCATCTATCATACAAAGCCAATTAAAATTCGGGTCGTTTTTTTCAGTACCACGCATTTCATACTGACACTCATACTCTGTTGGATTGCTGATACAAAGATGAACATGCTTCATTACATTTTCGTCATTTTCTGTAATTAATCCAGCTATTTCCTTTATGAAGGACAAATCTTTTTCTTCTTCAGTTTTTTTACTAAACAGTTTTGAAAACAGTCCCATAGCAACCTCACATTAAAAGATGAATTTCAGCACTGCAAAAATAAGAATTATAACAGGGTACAAAACAGCATAAATCAGACTTTTTGAAATATCCGTTTTAAAAGGGTTATAGCCATTTATAAATGGTACTGCAAGTAAAAATCCGAGCTGTGGGATAAAGCTGTACCACTGTCCGCCTATGATTCCGTAAATAAGATTTATAGCCGTCATCACAAAGCCTGCCGCATAGAAAAGCTTCATCTGAGTCTGTTTATCGTAACGTGTACCGAAAATAATAACCCAGACGGTCACAAGTGAACCGCCATCACCAACCGGTGCCGCAAAGCATATCAGCAGCATAAGAATTGTTTTTACATTTCTGTCAATATTCGGCATATCCGAAAGCATAAGCCCCGCACAGCCCATAAAAAGCGGAAACATAAGACTTGTATGGATAATAAATCCGAATCCACCAGTAACCATAAAAACATACGGAACATGTGTTATCAGCGTAAGAACTCCGAGTACAGGAACTGTTTTTCTTGGGTTTTCCGCATAATTGTAAACCTGTGCCGTCAGAAAAGCAGACAGCGGAAATACAGCCTGCCCTAAAAACTTTACTGCTGTATACGGTATTGTACCAAGCTTTCCGGAAAAGACGTATCCTGCAAATCCGATCGCCGCAAAAACAAGTGCGGCAACCGAAAGACAGTTAAAGGAAAAACCTTTTATTTTTTTGGGTGTTTTTTGCGGAATAAAAACTCGTCGATTGGAATTATTATGATTTCGCAGACGATGTGATATGTCAATAGCCATAAACTACTCCTGTTTTTACTACAATATAAATATCAGTACAAATGCAACAACCAGAGAAACAGCAACCGAAATTATATTAATCACCTTTCTGCTTAAATTAGGACAGAATTTCGGTAACAGCAGACTGAGTGCAAAATATATAATTACTACGGCAATCATGGAAATCAATTGTTCTTTTGATTCAAAACGAAGATGTCTTACACGGATTCTTCTTGCTATGTCAAAACAATTCATCTCTTATTTTCCTCCTATTTCATTGATTCTCTTGTATAGTCAAGAAGTCCGCCTGCGAGAATGATGTCCTTTGTTCTTCCGCTGAGTTCGCAAAGTACAGGAATTTCCTTGCCTGTTGTCTTGTTTACGATTGTAAGCTCTGACTTTCCTATCTCAATATCAGATCTTACATTATCAAGTACAAGCTGGTCGCCCTGTGAAATTGTATCGTAATCTGCCTCGTTTACAAATGTAAGTGGGAGAATACCTGCATTGATAAGGTTTGCTCTGTGGATTCTTGCGAATGACTTAACAAGAACAGCCTTGATTCCGAGATAAAGCGGAGCGAGTGCTGCATGTTCTCTTGAAGAACCCTGACCGTAGTTTGAACCACCTACGATAATACTCTTGCCCATTTCCTTAGCTCTTGTCGGGAACTGTTCATCGCAGATTGTGAAGCAGTGCTGTGAAATAGCAGGAATATTTGAACGGAGTGGTAAAATCTTAGCACCGGCAGGCATAATGTGGTCTGTTGTAATGTTGTCGCCAACCTTGAGTGAAACGCCTGCATCGATTGAATCATCAAGAGGTGATGTTTCAGGGAAAGGCTTGATGTTTGGTCCTCTGAGGATTTCAACGCTGTCCATTTCTTCTTCACTTGCCGGAAGTGTAATCATGTT
>JAFQBO010000142.1 GCA_017416665.1 Oscillospiraceae bacterium | reverse complement strand
TTCCGTTTTTAAAACTCCGCTTTTGTCTGAAATATATTGTCCGCCAAGCAGAGCATAATTACTACTGTTTCTTGGATAAATAAGCTCTATTGCAAATTTTTTATCATCGCAATATGTATTTGCCGGGAGTGAAAAGGATTTTATGTTGGTAGCATTATAGTTTGCTTTAGGGAGCTCATTTATCCATACACGTATTTTTGTATGTATTTGTGAATTTTTAAATTCAATCATATTAATACTCCTGTTTTTATGATTCAGATTATTGTTTATTAAGCCAACAACTTTCATTCTTATGTCGTTACGATTGTGTCAAATTATCTTTATTATACCATTTGAAGTACTTACTAATCAAGAGCAATATAATTCAATTTGCAATAAATAAAATAAAAAATCCGTATCAAAATCAAAATTTAAATCAAATAAATCTACTTTATATCATATATTACTCATACAACTTGTATACGTTACGGAAAAAATTATCGAAAAAGGTTGAACTGTTTTGGCTGAAATGATATAATTAAAACATATCAAAAAAATTGAGATTATTATGTCATACGATCAGCTGTCGTTTGTCATAATAGCTAATAAAAAAGAAAGGCGTAAATATTATGAATATAACAGAAGATTATATTGCCAGTCTTGCACCAAATGCAAGTGCAGTAACAAACGGAAAGAAAATTTCTAAAACAGGTGGGTTTGTTTCCCTGCACAAATCTCCCGACAGTACACTCTATTACGGAGAATGCAGTGGAAGCGGAAAATCGCTTTATTCCACATCTGTTGATTTTATCGATGAGGCATCGCCTGTTTGCAGATGTTCATGCCCCAGCAGACAGATACCGTGTAAGCATGCTGTAGGTTTGCTTTTTGAAATACTTTCGGGAAAAACTTTTGAAGAGGGCGAAGTTCCTGAAGATATCGCCAAGAAGAGAGAAAAGAAGGCAAATGCCGAGGAGAAGAAAAAAGAGCGTGAGAGTAAACCTTCAAAACCAAATAAAACAACGGCAGTAAATAAGATGAAAAAACAACTTGAGGGACTCGAAATTGTTGAAAAGTTTGTAGACGAAGTGATCACAAGAGGAATTTCATCAGTTATGGGTACAGGATTGGCGACATACCTTGAACTTGCAAAGGACCTCGGAAACTACTATCTTATTGAACCGCAGAATATAATTTTAAATATTTTGTACACTATGAAAAAAGGTACAAAAGAACCTGAAAAAACAAATGAACTTGTACTCAAAGATATAATAAAACTTCATTCCATAGTTAAAAAAGGCAAGGAATTTTTAAAGGATAAGATAGAAAAGAAAGAACTCCCAGCAGAAGATGACGCACTTCTTGAAATGATAGGCTTCACCTGGAAACTTGCACAGCTTAAAGAACTCGGTCTTTATCGTGAAAATGCAGAACTCGTTCAGCTTAGTTTTGATGTTTCATATATTGATTCACGTTCAGAATTTCTTGACGAAGGAATATGGATAGACCTTCAGACAGGAGAGATATCAAAAACCGAAAATCACAGACCGATCAGAGCTATGAATTATATCAAAGAGGAAGATTCATTCTTTGACGTGGCTTGTGTTCCTGAACTTTGCATTTATCCGGGAGATTCAAACAGAAGAGTACGCTGGGATAAGTTTGTGCCGAGAAATCTTACTAAAGATGATATCATGAAGATAATAGATTTTGCATCAACTGATATACAGGCAGTAATAAAGAATGTAAAGAACTGCATAAAAAATCCGCTCAGTACAGACAGTGTAGTTTCTCTTGTAAGATATGATAAGTTTGTAAAAGATGATAAAAATGTGTATATAGTATGCGGTGATACATATATAGCTACAGATGTATCGGAAAATATGTTAAAGAAAATTCCGTCAGCCGAGTGTGCAGTGACAGAGCTTTATATACAGGACGGAAAGATATGTGCAAATGTACTTTCGGTTGTAACAGATAAAAATATAATCAGGTTGAAATACTAAGAAAGGACGTAAACGAAAATGAATATATTTGATTTGCAGGAAAGACTTCATAACAGTGCTTTTGTCGGAGCAGGTATCATAGGTGAAGATTTCAGACTGAAAAAAGCTATAGACGAGTTTGGTGAAATATCATCAAAAAATGCGGTTTTCACTAAGATATATCAGCTTGTAAAACCGCTTAATGATGACAGCACAGAGGATAAAAAGAAAATTCTGCTTGACGCAATAACTTTTGTGGATGCAGTATGTGCTACACTTGCAGTTACGGCCAAACCCGAAGAAACTACGGAAATAGAGCAGAATGCGGAAGATAATGTAGTTATGCTCAGAAGAAGTGAAGTTGGTGCTGTAATAACTGCACTTACTACAGGCGGTTCGGGAAGATATCAGATAGTTAAAAATGCATACGAATCAGGAAGTAAGGTCTTTGAAGACTATCGTGTAAGAGAGTATCTTTACAACGGAATATTTGACCAATACAGCGAAATGGGAATTTTGTGCGGTGAGATATTTGTAAAGAAATTTGGAAAGAAAGCTGTTGAATTTCTTAAAAAGGACTTTGATAAAAAAGGCAGAACCGAATCAGTACGTAAACTTCAGGCGATTTCATTTGTAGGAGAAGAAGAAAATGATTTTTATAAATCCCTTGCCTCTGACAGTGAAACTTCAGCAAGCGTAAGATGCACAGCCGTAAATGCAATGAGATGTGACAGAGAAAACAGAAGTTTCCTTGAAGCACTCAGCGAAGAAAAAATTCCTGCTACCTTAGCAACAGAAATAAAATATACTTTTGCTTTCTGGAAAAGGCAGGAGGAAGAAGAAAAGAAAAAACAGGCTGAAAATAAGTAAAAAATATATTTTAAAGGAGAAAAAATATTATGGCAACCGAATTTCAGAGACTTCCGGCAGAACAACTTTATCAGGAAGAAATAGACGCACTTATAGCAAACGAAAAAGATCCTGTACCTACAGGCTGGAAAATGTCACCCAAGTCTGTACTCAAATATATAGTCGGAGGTAAAGCAGGAAAGAAAGTTATCACACCTAAGTACATAGGCAACGACAGACTTGTAGAAATATGTATAGCAACGCTTGTTACAGACAGAGCTTTGCTTCTTATAGGAGATCCGGGTACTGCAAAATCATGGCTTTCCGAGCATTTGTGTGCAGCGATAAACGGAGATTCCACAAAGGTGATACAGGGAACAGCAGGTACTACAGAAGAACAGATAAAATATTCATGGAACTATGCAATGCTTATTTCACAGGGA
>JAFQBO010000141.1 GCA_017416665.1 Oscillospiraceae bacterium | reverse complement strand
CCTGCCGATTTAATCGGCACGAAATTTCAATTTGAATTTTTCTACAACATTTATTTATTTTTATATTTACTTCCGTAGATTTTTGGTTTAAGATATTTCAGATAAATATCAACACTTCCGCTGAGAACATAATCATAAAAAACAAAGAAAACGTTTGAAAACGCCCAGAGGATATACAGACCATATTTTCCGAAAAAGGCAAAATCGTCCATAAAATCACTTATCCCAAGCAGATGAATGGTAATCTGATAATCAGCCACGATACATATATTGAAAATCACAAACTTAATTATTGTTTTAACAATTTTAAACGGAATCTTCTCAAGCTTATACTTCAGTATCGGGTAATGTCCGAAAAACAGAATAAAAATTATTGCCGCTTCCTTGTCAAATGTGACAAATATTGAAAGCAGACTTACTGCCACATAGGTAAGGAATGCCCAGGAAGCATTTACCTCAACGACTATGATAATCAGCAATGCACCTGCAATCATAGGCAGGGTAAGATACAGAAAAGGAGCAACACCCGTCATGAACATTGCAAGAATACAAAGAGATGAAATTACTCCGCCGAGTGCTACCCTATAGCTGACACTGCTCATATTATCAGATACAGTCGCAAAGACAGTCTGCACACATTATACACTGACAAATATTGCATAGTGTATTACATGTGTCCGCATTACCTGCATTACTTCTGTTAGCTGTGTACGGATTATTACGCATCTGTCCGCCACGCTGATTTTTTATCTGACTGAACGCCATTGCATATTCCCTGTTTGACGGGTCAAGGCGTACTGCTTTGTCAAAATACATGTAAGCGTCGTTCATCCAGCCTCTTGAAAGGCATACTGTACCCTTGAGATAATTCCATTCTGCATTTGCGTCATTTCTGTTCTGTTCAAGAATTCTGTCGGCATCGGTATAGTTACCATGTTCTATCTTGATTCTGACATCATTGTAAATGCTGTACGCATTATTATATCCCTGAAACGAATATCCTCCGCCGTTTCTTCTCATTTCCATAATTTTATCATATGCCGCATTGATTTCAGCCATTTTTTCATTTGCAATATCAGCCATAACCGAATCGGACTGTCTGTCGGGGTGATACTGTTGTGAAAGCTTTCTGTATGCTGTCTTTATTTCATCTTCTGAAGCATTTGGTGATATACCAAGCACATTATATGGATCTGTCATAAAAATACTCCGTTCTGCCGTATTAACGGCTTTATATTTCAGTTATTTTGTTTCTGAATTTTTTCTGTTCTTTTCTGTTGAATTTATTGAAATTCGGAAGTCCGAGATAAACGACGTTATCAAGAATTTCACGAAATTTTGATATATCAAGCCTTGTATAAAACTCCGACGCCTGTGCAAGCGACATGTTTATATTGCTTACCGCAAACTCTTTTGCATCGTTTATGTTTTCAAAATTAAGAAGTAGTGGGTTGTAGTTACCGCTTTTCTTATCCTTTGAAATATCATCATAAGCGTCGGCAATATAAATAAAGCGTCCGAGATGGTAACCAAAACCGGCAAGATTTTTTCTATCCTCAGGGTTGTCGGAAATATTCTCTGCAATTACCGACATAATCTGAGCGGTCGGGTCACACGCTCTGTCGATTGACGGACATTTTTCCTTTTCAACCTCCGTCTGCATTTTCATATAGTACTCGGTTTTTTCAGCAACAACAGGATATTTCTCCGCCGCTTTTCTGTACGACCTATTCATGATTCGTCTCAATCCCCTGAAAAACAAGGAAGCAACCGCACTTCTGTCAGCAATCTCATCGCACACCTTATGGTAAACGGAAATCACCGCCGCCGCCGAGGTGTAGTCAAGATTTTCGCCACAGCAAAGACAGTTTTTTTTCTTAAAAGGATGTACAATACAGTGCTTTTTTGCGATTTTGTTGCAACGCATATGATACGCATTGTCAAGAACGCCGAGAAAGGTAAAATCGTAACTTAGCATAAGTCTGAAAATCTGCCCGTAACTTTTACCAAGAGTTTTACAGAGTCCGCAGTAAAAGGAACTGTAGATCTCATATTCAAAATATCTCATATATGGTTTAAACGGACGGATATATCCAAACATCACAATGCTCCTTAAAAATGTCATCATAACTGAGTTATACAGCTTATACTATATTTTAACAGGAATATTAAAAAAAGTCAATCGGACAGACTATATTTTCACAATATTTTCAGTTAAGGCAATTTTATATTTTTTCTGTTCTTTTTTGAAAAAAAGAACCAAAAAACTTTTAATTTCGCTCATACTTTAACTGAATTTATTACTTTAAGCACGAAAAGATAACAATAGTCAGTTGGTTTGAAAAGTTAAAAAGAACCAAAAAACTTTTAATTCCGCTCATACTTTAACTGAATTTGTTACATTAAGCACGAAAAGATGCGAAACGTCCTGCCGAGGTCACTCGGCTGTAGGGGCGACCATTGG
>JAFQBO010000140.1 GCA_017416665.1 Oscillospiraceae bacterium | reverse complement strand
TGGTCGCCCGTTTGGATTATAATTTATTTTGCGGGCGAGCAATGCTCGCCCCTACATGAAAATAACGAATTTCAGCCATTTGTAGGGGACGGCTCTAACCGAGCCCGTCCCTTCTGTCACTTCGTGACATCTCCCCACACTGTGGGGAGTCACCCACGACGTCCCGTTATAAATCATACGAAAATTAGGAGCTGATGTAGGCATCAGCCCCTACAGGTGATAGGTGCGGAAAATAAAAATGTTTGTGCGGTAAATTTGTGCGGTAAATAAAAATTTATATTTATTGCCGACATTTATTTTACAGATACAAAAGAAAAACTTTTTTTGACGTATAGGAAAAAATATGATATAATGTTATTAATAACTGCCGTTCGGGGCAAATTCATCAACAGCAAGCCAGTCGGAAACGTTGATGATTGTGTAGTCATCGTGTGTATTTCTTACAATTACACGTTTTATGCCTGCATTGATAATAAATCTCTTGCACATAAGACACGGCTCGATGTCACCATCGATTTCACCTGTTTTTGCGTCGTGACATGCAAGGTATATATCCGACCCCATCAGATCGGCACGAGACGCAGAAATAATTGCGTTTTGCTCTGCGTGAACCGAACGGCATAACTCGTAACGCTGTCCTTTAGGGATATTCATTTCATCTCTTGCACAGCTGCCTGAATCGGAGCAGTTTATTCTGCCTCTTGGTGCACCGTTGTAACCGGTCGAAATTATTTCGTCGTTTTTAACCACTATTGCACCGAAATTTCTTCTGATACATGTACTTCTTTCAAGTACTGTCTCAGCAATATCAAGATAATAGTTTATTTTATCACGTCTTGCCATGTTATTCACCTCGGAAAAGTATTTATTTCATTATAATATAAAACGCATTATTATGCAAGCGAAACGGAGAAAAATCTATGAAAAATCTTACCAATATCGGAGTTATAAAACAACTCCTTGAAAAATACGGTTTTACATTTTCAAAAGGACTCGGACAGAACTTTCTTATTAATCCGGGTGTGTGTCCGAAAATCGCTGAATACGGTCTCGCACAGGAAGGCTACGGCATTATTGAGATCGGTACCGGCTTTGGAACACTTTCTGCTGAACTTGCCGCAAGAGCAGAAAAAGTAGTTGCAGTTGAAATTGATTCCAGACTTCTTCCTGTTCTTGATGAAACCATGAGCGAATTCGACAATTTCAAGGTCATTAATCAGGATGTGATGAAAACCGATCTGAAACAGCTTATAGAACAGGAATTTACCGGTCTTAAAACAGCCGTATGTGCAAATCTGCCGTACTACATTACATCTCCTGTTATTATGATGTTACTTGAAAGTGAGCTTCCTGTTGATGCAATTACGGTTATGGTACAAAAGGAAGCCGCACAGCGTATATGTGCAAAAATGGGTACAAGAGAATCGGGTGCAATTACAGCCGCTGTAAACTACTACGGCAAGGCACAGACGCTTTTTAACGTATCAAGAGGCAGTTTTATGCCTGCACCTAATGTAGATTCTGCTGTTATTCAGATATGTCCTGACTTTGAATATCGCAATAAAATCAAAAACAAATCAATGTATTTTAAGATTATAAAGGGTGCGTTTGCACAAAGAAGAAAAACACTTGTAAATTCACTTTCTTCTGCTCTTTCACTCTCAAAAGACGAAATAATTTCCGTACTCGAAAAAAGTGGTCTTGATAAAAACGCAAGATGCGAACAGCTTGATATGAATATGTGGACAACACTTGTAAATAATTTTGAATAAAACATAAGGACACTTAATAAAAGTGTCCTTCAGTTTGTCGAAAAAGTTCCTGTAGAAATGATTTTTCAAAATTAAAAGTTTCGGTCAAGCCTTTTTAAAGGCTTGCGGGGTCGAGGGGCAGAGCCACT
>JAFQBO010000014.1 GCA_017416665.1 Oscillospiraceae bacterium | reverse complement strand
TTAATTATAATAACGCTTAAATTATGCCCGATATTGTACCCCAAGGGCACTTCCTTCGGGCGTCCAGTCGGGACACCGACAAATATAAATTTACCTTACGATAAATAATCGTGCATTAAATTATAATAATGCTTAAATAAAATCCGAAAATGTCCTGTCGGGGACACCCGGCAAATATAAATTTAAACACCGAATAAGTTTGATATAACATATTGAAATTTCCGATTAATTATGTTATAATGAGATATAAAATGTTGCCAAAATTATTTTTAGAAAGGAATGCTTTTATGGGTGTTTTAAACAATCTCATAAACGGGCTCAGTCTTGGCAGTATCTACGCCGTTATAGCACTTGGCTACACACTGGTATACGGCATTGCCAAAATGCTGAACTTTGCCCACGGAGATGTAATCATGGTAGGAGGATATGTTGTATTTGTGTTCATGACACAGATGAACGTCAACCCTTACCTGTCAGTATTGATTTCGATTGCTGTCTGTACGGCTCTCGGAATCACAATTGAAAAGGTAGCATACAAGCCTCTGCGAAAGGCATCATCACTTGCCGTTTTAATCACAGCTATAGGCGTAAGCTACTTTTTACAGAATATCGCACTTCTGATATTCGGAGAAAAACCGAAAAACTTCACTTCGGTTGTTGAAATTCCGTCTGTCACGCTTTTTGACGGCGAAATCGTAATTTCAGGTGAAACTATAGCGGCGATTGCCGTATCTGTAATTATCGTTATCGGACTTTCACTTTTCGTAAACAAGACAAAACAGGGACGTGCAATGCTCGCCGTTTCAGAAGACAAGGATGCCGCACAGCTTATGGGTATCAATGTAAACAGCACAATTTCACTTACCTTTGCAATAGGTGCAGGACTTGCGGCAGTTGCGGGTGTTCTTTTGTGTTCGGCATATCCGACACTGTCTAACACAACAGGTGCTATGCCTGGTATCAAGGCATTTGTAGCGGCTGTATTCGGCGGAATCGGATCAATTCCGGGTGCAATGATTGGCGGTATACTGATAGGTGTAATCGAAATTCTCGGAAGAGCCTATATTTCACCTCAGCTTGCCGATGCGATTGTATTCTTGGTTCTCATAGTAGTACTTATCATAAAGCCGACAGGTATTCTCGGCAAAAAGATAAGCGAAAAGGTTTAATCTTACAAAGAAAGGAAACTGCTTTCGGATGAAACTCAATTCATTAAAACCGCAGACGAAAAAAAGCTTTACAACATATTTTCTGTTAATTGCGGTGTTTGACATTATTCAGATTTTAAACGGTACAGGCAATTTTTCATACCTCATCGAAGGTCTTCTCGTACCGCTTTGCGTTTACTCGATACTTGCCGTATCACTTAACCTCACTGTCGGCATTTTAGGACAGCTCAGTCTCGGTCAGGCAGGATTTATGTGTATAGGAGCGTATGCAAGTGCGATGTTTTCACACGCTACACAGGAAACCATCTCGCAGGTATATATTCGTTTTCCGCTGGCAATAGTTGTCGGAGGTATATTTGCGGCAATTTTCGGCGTACTTATCGGAATACCGGTTTTACGTCTCAAGGGTGACTATCTTGCGATTGTAACACTTGCATTCGGTGAAATCATCAAGAACGTTTTTGCGGCACTCTATGTCGGTTACGATTCAGACGGTCTGCATATCTCACTCACAAGTCAGTCTGACTTAAATCTCGCATCTGACGGCAAAATGCTTATAAATGGTGCTTTGGGCGTAAACAATACACCTAACGACTCAACATTCATAATAGCCTTTGCCGCACTTATGATTACACTCATAATCTGCTACAACTTCATAAACTCACGCACAGGACGTGCGGTAATGTCCATCAGAGACAACCCTATTGCGGCTGAATCTGTAGGTCTGAACATTACAAAATATAAGCTTATCACATTCGGACTCACTGCATTTCTTGCAGGCATAGGCGGTGCGTTGTATTCACACAACTACTATTCACTTCAGGCGTCAAAGTTTGACTACAACCTCTCAATTCTTATACTTGTGTTTGTAGTACTCGGCGGTATCGGCAACATCAGAGGAAGTGTTATTGCGGCAGTTGTGCTGACGCTTATCCCTGAGCTTTTAAGAAGTATCAGCAATTATCGTATGCTTATCTATGCTATTGTACTTATAGCAATGATGATTCTTACAAATAATAGCCGTGTCAAGGCGTACATTTCTTTTTACGCCGACAAAACAAAGGAGCTTTTTGTAAGAAACTTTGCAAAGCAGTCAAAGGAGGTTAAGTAAAATGGCACTCCTTGAGGTGAAAAATTTAGGTATTTCATTTGGCGGTCTGAGAGCCGTTGATGAGTTCAGTATTAAGATTGAAAAGGGTGCGATTTACGGTCTTATCGGTCCGAACGGTGCAGGAAAAACTACAGTTTTCAACCTGCTTACAGGCGTTTATAAGCCGACAGACGGTACTATTACCCTTGACGGTGTAAACCTTACAGGCAAGCCGACTGCATACATCTGTAACAGCGGTATTGCAAGAACCTTTCAGAACATCAGACTTTTCGACAAACAGAGCGTTCTGGACAACGTAAAAATCGGTCTGCACAATCACTACAAATACAGTGTGGGAACAGGTATTTTCCGACTTCCGAAGTTTTTCCGTACCGAAAAGGAAATGGACAAAAAAGCACTTGAGCTTTTAAAGGTTTTCAATCTTGATGCGGAGGCAGACATAATTGCGTCAAATCTCCCTTATGGCAAACAGCGTAAGCTTGAAATTGCAAGAGCACTGGCAACCTCTCCAAAGCTTCTGCTTCTTGATGAGCCTGCCGCAGGTATGAACCCGAACGAAACGGCTGAGCTTATGGACACCATAAGATTTGTAAGAGATAATTTTGACATGACCATTCTTCTGATTGAACACGATATGA
>JAFQBO010000139.1 GCA_017416665.1 Oscillospiraceae bacterium | reverse complement strand
TGGTATAACTTCCGTTATTATTCCTGAAAGTGTAGTAGATATAGGCGGATTTGCTTTTGCAGATTGTAAATCTCTTAAGGAAGTGGTAATTCCCGATGGAGTGAAATATATAGGTGAATCTGCGTTTTCCGGATGTTTTGCATTGGAAAAGGTCGAGATGGCTGACAGCGTTCTCAGTCTGGGTGTAAATGCATTTCTTTTCTGCAATTCCTTAAGTTCGGTTTCGCTTTCAAGAAATCTTGAAATCCTCAGAGACTATACTTTTGCAGAATGTCCGTCATTAAAGGATGTATTTATTCCTATGAGTGTAAATACTATAGAAACAGGCGTATTTTCACCTGAACTTCAGGAGATACATTATGAAGGAACAGAAAACAGCTGGAATGAGAGTGTTTTCAAAGTTTCCGATATTCCATCAGATGTAAAGGTTATCTGTAATGCAGAGTTTGCAGATAATCAGAGTGAAACTGTCGGAGCTGTAAAGAGAATTTGCGGAGACCTTGACGGAAACGGCATTGTTGAACTCACTGACCTTTCGATATTGGCGATGTCTATTTTAGGTGATGTGACATTGACAGATGTACAGACTGAAATTGCTGATGTAAATGGTGACAGCAAAACAGATATTGCAGACCTTGCACATCTTAAGCAATATATTTCAAAGGATAATGTCAAGCTTTTTGTGAAATAAAATATTATAAAATAAAAGGATGATTGTTTTGCATAATAATCATCCTTTTAAAATTGCGTTAAATTTATTGAAAATTATTTTTCTGTGGTGTATACTTATATTTATCAGGTGAATTATTGGTTATCCGGACTTTTTGGATAACTTGATAATTTTACAAACGGTTTATGCGTGTTGAAAAAATCGGATTTTGATTTTGTAAATGATAAGATATTTATAGAACAGGTGTGATTGGTCAGTTTAATTTGATATTTGAACTTGCATGGAAGGCTTTACAGGAAGTATTGAAAATGTATGGGATTGATGGCTCGCAAACCAGTTCACCAGGAGAAATTTTGTAAGTTAAAATATGATACAATGATAAAAAATGAAAGGAAGGCGGAATGAATGGGAATTTATCTGAATCCTGGTAATACCGATTTTCAGGAAGCATTAAACTCAAGGATCTATGTAGATAAATCAGGACTTATAGGAATAACAAACAGCGTTATACGTACAGAACAGAAACATGTATGTATCAGTCGTCCCCGACGTTTCGGAAAATCAATGGCTGTAAATATGCTGACAGCGTATTACAGTAAAGGTTGTGATTCAGGTGAATTATTTTGTAATCTGAAAATAAGTGATGATGCAACTTATAAAAAGCATTTGAACAACTATAATGTTATTCGTCTGAATATGACTGATTTTCTGACTCGTGGCAGTACTATACATGAAATGCTTGATTATCTTTGTCGTCGTCTTCTGCATGAACTTAAAAAATCTTTTTTTGATGTAGATTGTTTTGACTGGAATGATCTGATAAGTGTTCTGGAAGAAGTATTTGATGCAAAACACGTTCCTTTTATTTTTATTATTGATGAATGGGACTGTATATTTCGTGTTCACAAGCATGACCTTGACGCACAGACAACATATCTTAATTTTTTACGTGACCTTCTGAAAAATAAAAGCTACATAGCCTTAACTTATATGACAGGTATTCTTCCAATCAAGAAATACGGTGAGCATTCTGCTCTGAATATGTTTACAGAAATTTCTATGACAGATGTGCGTGAATATGCTGAATTTACAGGGTTTACCGAAGATGAGGTTGACAAGCTTTGTAAACAGTACAATATGCCTTTTGAAGAAACGAAGCGTTGGTATGACGGTTATACTCTTCATGGTGTTTCAGTGTACAATCCACGCAGTGTAGTCATGTCTATGACAGGTGGGTATTTCAGCAATTACTGGACATCGACAGAAACCTATGAGGCATTGAAGGTCTATATTGAAATGAATTTTGACGGTATGAGAGAGAAAATCGTCCGTATGATTGCCGGAGAATCAATAAAAATCAATGTCGGAAAATTTCAGAATGACATGACAACATTTCATAGTGCCGATGATGTAATGACACTTCTTGTCCATCTCGGATATCTGACTTATGATTTTAACAGTGCAGAAGTACGTATTCCAAACAGTGAGGTACAGCAGGAATTTATAAACTCCATTGAAGACGGTGGATGGGAGTATGTAATGAATTCACTCAGACTTTCAGATGAACTGCTTGAAGCTACTTTGCAAAGCGACACCAAAAGAGTTGCTGAAATTATTGAGCAGGTACATGATGAAAACACTTCTATCTTGCAATATAACAATGAAAATTCTTTATCGTGCATTTTATCTCTTGCATATTATTCTGCAAGAAAAAATTACACGATTTATCGAGAACTTGCAGGTGGCAAAGGTTTTGCAGATATGGTTTTTGTTCCAGGAAAATGTTGTCAGAGTCCTGCTATGATAGTTGAGTTAAAATGGAATCACTCAGCTAAGACGGCAATAACTCAGATAAAGGAAAAACAATATATGAATTGCCTTAAAGATTATGCAGGAGAGATTTTGCTGGTAGGGATAAGTTATAATAAGGACTTGGAGAAAGGACATAGTTGTTTGATTGAAAAGTGGAGGAAAGGAAATGATATATAGTAGCAAATAATATTTAACTCAAACTTCGCAGTTAAAAACTGCAAGTGCATCTTGAAAATTCAATAGATAGAGAAAAAAATATAGTATGTAATCTCCAAAAATGTTATAATGAAAGTACCACCAATCACTAAAAAGGAGATTACATACTATGTCTAAAATTATAACACAAAAAGCAGAAGAAAACAAGCAGATTTCAGAAAAAATTAAAAGTTTTATGAAAAGCTTGTACTTTGAAAATTAATTCAGTTATGAATAAACTGTTAATTTTCTAGTTCCCACTTGACATCTGATTTTCAAAGTAGTATAATTATCAAGTAAAACAAAGCAGAACCTCAGTTCTCACCGATTGGTTTAAATGTATCGAATCGGTCAATACTTTTAAAATTTATGATTTTTAAGTATGAGTACTGACGGTGTGTCTGTACTCATTTTTTATTATTTCTATAACGTCTTGGAGGTGCTGACTATTAGCAACAAG
>JAFQBO010000138.1 GCA_017416665.1 Oscillospiraceae bacterium | reverse complement strand
TGGTAATATCGACCATGAACGTTTTCTTGCTGAGGTACTGATCCCGTTATCTGAGGGAGAACAAATTAATTATAGAAAATTTGATTGCTCATTAATGAAAATAGCAGAATCCGTAAAAATTGAACCTACAGCATTAACTATAATTGAAGGGGTATATTCTATGCATCCGCAGTTTAGGAAATTTTATAATTATTCTTTGTTTTTGGATATTCTGCCTCAAATACAAAAAGAAAGAATATTACGTCGTAATTCCATGCAACAGGCAAAACGTTTTTTTGATGAATGGATACCACTCGAAGACATTTATTTATCAGAACTGAAAATTAAGGAAAAATGTAATATGAATATTTCAGTTATTGAGGATTAAGAAAAAAGTTCTAAATTCAGAATATAATACAAATGCAGACAAACTATATGAACTTGATTATAACATAAAGAAAACGCTCACAGCCAAAATGGTTGTGAGCGTAAGTTATTTACAATATTCAGGAAGTAAATCTGAACGGAAGAAACATTTTTATTGCACGTTTGACGAGAATTATTTCGACTTTCGTGCCATTATCAGATTTGACTGTAAACGGATATGTTATTGGATCCTGCTTTGAAGGCGAAGAGGCTTATGAGTATTTACTGCATGGAGAATATGACGGTGCAATACTTGAGGCAATACCGCACAAGGATTGTGTGGTATATTGCCTTAATGATTTTGAAGTTCTTGAAAGAATCAGAAGTAAGGGAATACAGACATCTGTAGTGTTTCTTACTGCAAGAGGTTTAAAAAAGATATTATACATGAGCTGGATTTTTATTTGCATCTTCTGAGAACTTCAATCAGATAATCCCAGGTTCTTCTGGCAGAGGCAACGTTAAGCCGTTCAGCAGGTGTGTGGATATTTTCGATATCAGGTCCGAAAGAAACTATGTCTGAATCAGATATTTTTTCGGTAAAGAATCCACATTCCAGACCGGCATGAATACCTGCAATTACAGGCTCCTTTCCAAACATATCACGATATGTGTCAGCCATAAGGTCTCGCAATGGAGAGTCTTTGCGATATGTCCATGCAGGATAGTCACTGCTGAGCTTAAGAGTACCGTTCATTGTATATATGAATTTTTCAAGCTGATTTACCAAACTTGTTTTACCGGCATTTGAATTACTTCTGATTAAAAAACCAGCAGATATTATTTCTTTTGCAACAGAGAAAACACCAAGATTGAGTGAACTTTCTACCAAACCCTCAATATTTTCACTCCATTTTATTACTCCTGTCGGAGCATTAGCAAGGAATTTTAAAATAGTATCGGAATTCTTTTTATCATGGAACAGGGGAGTGGTATCGGACTTTTTTACAGAAAAAATGATGTCAGGGTCTGAAATGAAATTAACGGAATTACATTCGTTTATTAATTCTTCAAGCTCTGTAATAATGTCTGTTTCAGTACCGATTATTACAGAAGCTTTGTTTGGGATGACATTCATCTTTCCGCCACCTGTTATATCGGCTATATAGAAATCAGAGATTTTGGAAAGAGCGTTACCTATAAGCTTAAAAGCATTCTGTCTGCCTTTTCCAATGTCTATTCCGGAATGTCCGCCAAGAAGTCCGGTAACAGATATTTTGTAGATATTTGAGAGCTTTATGCAAGGTGGCTCAAGAGTAATTTCGCAATGTCCTGTTATACCACCTGCACAGCTGACAGTCAGAATGCCTTCTTCTTCAGAATCAATGTTTAGAAACTTTTTACCCTTGACAAATGATGAATCAAATTCTTCTGCACCGTTCATACCCGTTTCTTCATCACGGGTTATTATTGCCTCAATAGGTGGGTGAGGTATATTGTCTGAATCAAGCAACGCTAAAATATAAGCAACAGCAATGCCGTCATCACCACCAAGGGTTGTACCCTCTGCCCAGAGAAACTCTCCGTCAGTACGCAGATCAAGTCCCTC
>JAFQBO010000137.1 GCA_017416665.1 Oscillospiraceae bacterium | reverse complement strand
GTCAGCTTGCTGACAGAGGGGTTAAAATAATTTTTGCTTTTAAACCCCTCCGCCACTTCGCGGTACCTCCCCTGTCAGGGGAGGCTTATCTCAGACAAATATAAATTTAACTGCCTTATTCTTTTCTTTTATTATTGTTCTTTTTCTTTTTTCTCACAGAAAAACCAAAATCACCAAGTTTTCTGCCGAGTGCGAAGTATTCGCCGTGTGCATAGGCGGCAAGACCGCACTGCTGGAGGTTAAGCTTACCCTTACTGTCCACATACTTTTCCTCCACATCAACGCCGACGATTTCCGCTATAAGCATATCATGTGTCCCCAGCGGTTTTATCTCCTTAACGACACACTCAATGCTCACAGGACATTCCTCAATCATCGGAGCATTGACCTTAACTGCCTTTGACGGCGTAAGATGACATTTCTCAAACTTGTTCACCTTTGCACCCGATTTAACGCCACAGAAATCCGCTGTTTTACACATTGCAGATGTAGTCAGGTTTATGACAAACTCACCCGACTCCTTTATAATGTTATAGGAGTGTCTTGACGGTCTTACTGAAATATAGGTCATAGGCGGTTTTGTGTTGATGATGCCCGTCCATGCGATTGTGAGTACATTCGGACTTTCAACAGTACCGCATGAAACAAGTGCAGGTGGTACAGGTGCAAGCAACGCACCGCCGTTCCAGAAAATTTTCGACATAAAATTTTTCTCCTTAAAAAATGGCGTGAAAGACAAGTCCGCCACGCCATTTATGATTATTTATTTGTAAGTTCACGATAAAGACTGATGTATGAATCAGCTGATTTGCTCCATGTAAAGTCCTCAGCCATATCACGCTTGATAATTCTGTTCCAGCCACGTTTATCTTCGTAAGCCGCCTTAGCACGTCTGCACGCATCAAGCATATCATGTGCATTATATGTCTTGAAGGTAAAGCCGTTTCCGTTTTCAGAACCACAGTCACGGACTGTATCACGCAGACCGCCTGTTTCACGGACAATTGGAATTGTACCGTATCTCATTGCGATCATCTGTGCAAGACCACATGGTTCACTCTGAGACGGCATAAGGAACATATCAACACCTGCATAAATTCTTCTTGCAAGGTCAGGAACGAAACCAAGAGTTACACTTACTCTGTCAGGGTAACGTGACTGCATTTCGCTGAAGAAATCTTCATAGATTTTTTCACCGCTACCCAGAATAGCGAACTTGAAACCATCACGGATAAGATCCTCAAATACGTATTTAATAAGGTCAATACCCTTATGTGAGACAAAACGTGTTACGATACCGATAATCGGTTCTGTACCTTCCTGAAGACCAAGTTCTTCAAGGAGCTTTGCCTTACAAGTCTTTTTACCTGTAGTACTTTTTGCTGTAAAGCTTTTCGGAATTGTTTCATCTGTAGCAGGGTTATAGCTGTCACAGTCAAGACCGTTTACAATACCGCTTAATTTATACTGCTTTGTGCGTAAAATTCTGTCCATGCCATGTGAATACCAAGGATCAAGAATTTCCCATGCATAGCTCGGAGAAACAGTAGTAACCTTGTCAGCGGTTTCGATAGCACCCTTCATCATATTGATACCACCATCATATTCGAGCAGACTCATATGATACATAGGAAGTCCCATAATTTCATTTAAAACTTCCCTGCCGTAATTACCCTGATACTGAACATTATGAATTGTAAACACCGACTTAATATTTTCATATCCCTGCTGATATTTATAGAACACTTCATAATAAACCGGAATCATTGCCGCCTGCCAGTCGTTACAGTTAATAACGTCAGGCTTAAAGCTTATGCATCTGAGCATTTCAAGAACCGCTCTTGAGTAAAATACAAAGCGTTCACAGTCATCATAGAAACCGTAAATACCGTCTCGTCCGAAATAGTACTCATTATCAATAAAGTAATAAGTAACGCCGTTGTAAATAGCTGTAAAGATACCACAGTACTGCTTTCTCCATGAAACATCAACAGTAATATGTGTAATGAAAGTCATAGATGCACGCAATTTCGGATTAATATTTTTATAAAGCGGAAGAACTACTCTGCAATCATGTCCTTTTTGTGTAATGGCAGCAGGAAGAGAACCTGCAACATCAGCAAGTCCGCCTGATGCGATAAAAGGAGTAGCTTCACTTGCCGCAAACAATATATTCAAAACTGTTTCACCTCAATTAATTTTTATCAGATTTTTGCACCCTTACCTATGTAGAGTGGATAGCTTGAAGAACCTGTAAGGACTTTACCCTCACCGATTTCAACATTTTTGTCTGTAATAATAGTGTCCAGACTGCACTTGTTGGAAATAACTGTATCCTGCATGATAACACTGTTTTTAACAACAGCGTCCTTGCCGATTTTAACGCCTCTGCAGATTACACAGTTTTCAACCTTACCTTCAATAACACAGCCGTCAGCAATAAGAGAATTCTTTATATCTGCCTCAATGCCGTATCTTACAGGGCCATTGTCTCTGATTTTTGTGTAAATCGGAGCAACCTTGTTGAAAAGATTATTCCTGTTTTCTGTGTTGAGAAGAGCCATATTAGCTTCATAGTAACCTGCAATATTGTCAATCTTTGAGAAGTAGCCCTTGTGTTCATACGCCATGATCTTGTAATCATTTGTCTGAGCCTGAAGAACGTCCTTTGAGAAGCTGTACTTGCCTCTGCTTGCACTTGTAACAACGAGCTCCTTTAAGAATTCATTGCTTATTACAAACATATTGAGACAAACATTACATTCACCTGACATCTGTGGATTAATCATAATATCAGTAATTCTGTTGTTGTCATCAGTACCCACAACCATAGCATGAGCCTTTGAGCTGTCATAGAACGCCTTGCCTGTAACTACAGTAATATCAGCACCTGTTTCAATGTGATAGTTTAAAACATCTTTGTAGTCGATTGTTGTAACAATATCACAGTCTGACATTACAACATATTCAGCTGAAGTATGCTGGATATAGTCTCTTACGCCGTTTAAAGCTTCAAGACGACCTCTGTACATACCGCTGTCAACATGGCTGTATGGTGGAAGGAGATCAAGACCGCCTTTTTTTCTTGCGAGATCCCATTCTCTGCCAGGACCGAGATGGTCAAGGAGAGAACCATAGTTTGACTTTGTGATAACACCAACCTGAGTAATTTCAGAGTTTACCATGTTTGAAAGCGGGAAATCTATAAGACGGTATCTTCCGCCGAATGGGATTGAACCCATTGTTCTTTTCTGTGTAAGGTCGATAACGGAATTGTCGTGCATACTTGCAAATATCAGACCAAGAACTTTATTTTTAGAAATCATAGTGAAATGTCCTCCTTACATATTTTCTGAGATTATCTGTTTAGGAAGAACCTGTGCTCCCTCTGATATGTCAACATTATGACCTACTACTGCAATACCCCATTCATCACGGTTTTCAACGCTTTCAGGGCTTAAACCGATTTTTGCATTTTCATGGATAACGCAGTCTTCACCAACTATTGCGTATTCAACAACAGCACCTGCCTTGATGACCGTACCAGGCATAACGATACTGTAATTTACAGTCGCACCCTCTTCTATTTTAGCACCTGAGAAAATGATTGAGAAATCAACCTTACCGTTGATAACGCTTCCTTCTGCAATCATTGAATTTTCTACCTCAGCATTGTTGCCGATATACTGCGGTGGCATACCGCTGTTTCTTGTGTAAATCTTGAAGTTCTTGTCGTATAAGTCAAGCGGAACGCTTGGGCTTAAAAGGTCCATGTTGGCTTCCCAGAGACTGTCGAGTGTACCAACGTCTTTCCAGTAGCCTTCAAATGTATAAGCAAAGAGACGCTGGTCATCTCTGAGCATTGCAGGGATAATGTCCTTACCGAAGTCCTTTGAGCCTGTATTAGCATTTTCATTTTCGATAAGATATTTCTTGAGCTTTTTCCATGTAAATACATAGATACCCATTGAAGCGAGAGTTGACTTTGGTTCAGCCGGCTTTTCAGCGAAG
>JAFQBO010000136.1 GCA_017416665.1 Oscillospiraceae bacterium | reverse complement strand
CGTGCAGGGCTTGGCTTTGCCGTTATGGAAAGCTTTATGGATTACTTAAAGGTTTCAAGTGCCGTTGACAGAGGAACTACCGTTATAATGCGTAAAAAAATAGGTACAGAAAATGGATAGACCTGTACCCGAAGAAAATTTAGGACTTGTTCATCTTTGTGCCAACCGATTCAGAAACCGTGGAATAGAATACGACGATCTGTATTCGGCAGGATGTGTCGGACTGCTTAAAGCCGCAGAGGCTTTTGACACGGAAAGAGGCGTGAAGTTTTCAACATATGCCGTACCTGTGATTCTTGGCGAGATAAAGCGGCTTTTCCGTGATGGTGGAGCAATAAAGGTGAGCCGTGGACTTAAAGAGCTTTCGCTCAGGACTGTTCGTGCAAGGGATGAACTCTCCAAAAAGCTCGGCAGAGAACCAACGGTTTCAGAACTCAGCCATGAACTTGGTGAGGACGAAAACGTTATCGCTGAGGCTTTGTCGGTGAGTATGCCTCCAGTTTCCCTTACTGATAATACAGATGAAGGCGGTGGGCAGATTGATGTTGCCGTTCCATCGCCGGAATTTGAAATAGGTGACACACTTGCACTTCGTCAGGTACTTGAGATTATGGACGAAAAGGACAGAAAGCTTATTTACCTGCGTTATTACAAAAATCTTACTCAGACCGTTACGGCATCAGAGCTGGGAATGTCGCAGGTGCAGGTGTCAAGGCGTGAAAAAAAGCTTTTGCAGTTTATGAGGGAACAGCTTTTATTATAATAATAATTTATATTAAAACTTTTCAATAGTTTGTTGAAAAAAGTATGTATTCACAAAATTAAAAGTTTCGGTCAAGCCTTTTTGCTTGCATGCCTGTGGTGCAAAGGCTTGCGAAATCCAAAGGCAGAGCCTTTGGTCGCCGTCCGCAGACGGCGAAATTTCCTTATCGGAGGCGCGCCCGAAGGAAGTGCCCTTGGGGTACATTTACGAGGGGTGAATTGACAAAACAGCCCAGTGGGCTGTTTTTCAAGAGGGGACGCTTTGCAAGAGAAAGCGTTCCCTTACCTTGGTCGTACTAAAACCTGCCTGCCGATTTAATCGGCACGAAAATTTGATTTAAGGTTTTTTACAGTCAAAGCTGTATATGCTTATGAAAAACGTTTCTTAGTATAACGGTTTTATCCTTGCCTCACCTGATGTCAGAATTTCCTCTGTACCATCACTGTAACGTACTATTAGTCCTGCCTTATCACTTATCCCGACAGCTTTTGCCGTTTTTTCTCTGTCAGCTTTTGTGATAATGACTTCACGCCCGATTATGCATGAGCGACTTCTGTATTCCTCCATAAAATCACAGCGTTCGGGAGTAGGCAGAATACGTTCGAGTTCATTTATAACACCTGCCGAAATTTCAGACAACGAAAACGTTTTACCTGTTTCGTCCTCGAGCGATGATGCTATATTAAGTAAATCCGCCGGGAAAAACTGTTTTACAGATTTTACATTTATTCCGATGCCGATAATTGCAAAATCTGCTTTTCCATGAGAATTTACAGCACTTTCCGTAAGTATGCCACAGATTTTTCTGCCGTTTAAGTAAAGGTCGTTCACCCACTTTATTTTAATATCCGTACCATATAATTTGTCAATTGCTCTTGCCGCCGCAACGGACATACATGAAGTCAGCAGGCTTACAGTCTCCATGTCATAGTCCGGACGCAGAATTATACTCATATAAATACCCGTTCCCGATGGAGAACAGAAGCTTCTGCCCAGACGCCCTTTACCTGCTGTCTGGGTTTTTGCTGCTATTACAGTACCTGATGACTCGCCGTTTCGGGCAAGCTGTTTTGCATAATTGTTGGTTGAGTCGATTTCATCAAGAAAAATTATATTTCTGTTTTTGTTATCAAGATATTTTTTTATGTCATTCATTTTATTCACCTTTTTTTATGTACTTAATATACTATAGTATAATATCACAAATCGAATAAAATAACAAGCCAAAGGATTGATTTTCTTGACAGAAGATGTTTTTCTTGTACTTGCGATGATAACCGATACTTTTTTCGTTTCGCTGTCATATGCAGGTGAAAAAATCAAAATACCCGTGATGTCAGCGGTTGTAATAAGTTTTGTAAGCTCGTGTGTTCTGGCGGTTTCACTGTTTTTTTCAAAATCGGTCAGTAACTTCTTTCCGCAGGAATACTGCCGTATAATCGGAGCCGTTACACTTGGTCTCATCGGAGCGGTACAGCTTTGTCAGAGCAGTCTTAAAGCGGTACTGAAAAAGCACAGTGGTAACGGAAAGGTTTCGTTCAGCTGTTTTGATATAGGGTTTGTCATAAGTGTGTATCTTGACGAAACAAAGGCGGACAGTGACTGTTCAAAGGTTCTTTCGACTAAGGAATCACTTGCCCTTGCACTTGCCCTTTCAGTGGATTCACTCAGCGGAGGCATCGCCGCAGGTATTTCCGGAAGTAACATCATAGGAACGGCACTGATGAGCTTTTTACTTGGACTTTTCGCAGTAGCAGTAGGCGGCATACTCGGAAACCGCATAAAAAAAGGAAACAGGGATTTTTCCTGGATTTCAGGAATTTTTCTGGTTGGTCTTGCTGTAATCAAACTTTTTAATTGATTTTACAATTCACTTGTTATTTACATAACAAATGCACTTTGGAATTGTATAAATCTACAATTTTTTGTCTAACATAACTTTATCCCATTGACTTTTTTACGACATCATTGTATAATTAACACAAATAAAATGATGATGTGTTAAATTAAGATGAAAGTGGGTATATTATATGTATGTAACGATCAACGAGGATAAATGCATCGGCTGTAATGCCTGCATAAGAGTATGTCCTGTTCACGAAGCAAACAGGGCTGTTGCAAGTTCCGGCAAAAATCATTCAATTATTTCGATAAATCATGATATGTGTATTTCATGCGGTGAGTGTGTAAAGTCCTGTGAACACGGTGCAAGGGATTTTGTAGATGACGCTGAAAGATTTTTCCATGACATTAAAAGTGGAAAGAAAATCACGGTTGTTGTTGCTCCGGCATTACGTCTTACCGAACCCGACAGCGATGCAATGCTTGCACATCTTCGTGAAATTGGTGTCAATCTTATATATGATGTTTCATTTGGTGCGGATATATGTACATATATGCACATTAAGGCGATAAAAGAAAATAAAGTTGACAAGGTTATGTCACAGCCGTGTGCGGCACTGGTTGAATATATATTAAAGCATCGTCATAACATGATTTCAATGCTTTCGCCTGTACATTCTCCTATTTCATGTACCGCCGCATATCTCAGAAAATATGCCGGTATAAGCGGTGATATTGCGTGTATTTCACCATGTATTGCGAAAAAATTTGAATTTGAGGAAACAGGTCTTATACAGTATAATGTAACATTCAAGAGATTTGTTGAAATCATGAAAAGAGACTTTACATACGATAAAACAAAGAAATTCAAGTTTGACAATGTACCTGCGTACTGTGGTAAAATATATCCTAAGCCTGGAGGACTCAAGGACTGTCTGCTTAATGTAATGCCGAATCTTGACGTCCGTAACAGTGAAGGTGTTTCACATGTTTACGGTGAACTCGACTATTATGCGGCGGCTGATAAAAATGACAGACCTGATGTTTATGATATTCTCAGCTGTTCACACGGATGTATTTCAGGCCCTGGCACGAACTTTGATGAAAGCAGACTGTTTTCATATATGAAAAAGGCTGAATCCCTTGAAGCAAGTTCTTTTCATGAACGTCGTAAGCAGAAGGCGTTTAACGTCGACAAGCAGTTCAAGTGGTTTGAAAAGCATCTGAAGCTTGAGGACTTTATCAGAAATTATACGCCTAAGCAGACAAATAATCAGCCTGCAAGTGAGCTTGCCATTAATTCGGCTTATGCAAAGCTTATGAAGAAAACTCACAGCGAAAAGCATTTCGATTGTGGTGCGTGTGGTTACAAATCATGCGAAGAAATGGCAAGTGCTATTGCAAAGGGCATCAACTTCCCTGAAAACTGCCATCAGTTTACTGTTAAAAAGATTGAACTTGAACAGGAACATGCAAATGAAGCGTCTGTTGTTATTCAGTCACAGAACGAACAGATTATCAGTACAATTAACAATATTACAGATGATATTGAAAAGATTTGCAGTGACGCAAACGGTATCAATGAGCTTTGTCTTAACAACAGTGGTGAAATGAACAATATCAATGAAATCATTAATATTCTCAATGACAAATGCGTTGATATTCATTCAGCTGTAAACGGCATTATTGATGTAAACAAACAGTATAAGGAAATTTCAGAATCAATCAAGAATATTACAGATCAGACACATATTCTTTCAATGAATGCCTCTGTTGAGGCTGCCCGTGCAGGTGAGGCAGGTAAGTCGTTCTCTATTGTTGCACAGGAAATCCGTACTCTTGCGGCAAATACCAAAAATGCAACAAGTACTATTGACGAAAGCGAAAAGCTTGTTAATATCGAAACTGCAAAGGTTCTTGAAATTGCAAAGGAAATTGAAAAGGTTGCAAATAATTTAAGTGGTGCAATTTCACATGTAAGCGGTAATATTGATAATACAATCTCCTCCGGTCAGATTATCAGAGGTACGGCTGAGGATATCAGAACTGCGGCTGACAGACTTCGTAGATAAAACATAAAAAATCGGCGTACCTTTGGGGTACGCCGATTCAGTCTGTAGAAAAACCTCAAAATTAAAGTTCGTGCCGATTAAATCGGCAGGCAAATATGAGTACGACCAAAGTAAGGGGACGCTTTCTCTTGTAAAGCGTCCCCTCTTGAAAAACAGCCCACTTGGCTGTTTTTCAATTCACCCCTCGTAAATGCGCCTCCGATGGGGTATTTCGCCGTATGCGGACGGCGACCAAAGGCTCTGCCTTTGGAAACCGCAAGCCT
>JAFQBO010000135.1 GCA_017416665.1 Oscillospiraceae bacterium | reverse complement strand
TCCTTGAATTCGGAACAAAGCTGTGCCGCAAGGATTTTATTGTGTGCAAGTACAAGCGTAGGCTTATTTACATTTGCGATAATGTTTGCCATTGTAAATGTTTTTCCCGAACCGGTTACACCTAAAAGCGTCTGTTCACGAAGTCCGTTGTTTATGCCGTCTGTAAGCTTCTGAATCGCCTGTGGCTGATCACCTGACGGCTTATATTCTGTCACAAGTTCAAATTTTTTCTCTATCATAAAACTCCTTTATTTCAACATACTGAATCCGCCGACTTTTTTAATTGATGTTGCCTGCCCTTTTGCTACTACAATATGATCAACAAGTTCTATTCCCACTGCCTTGAGCTTTTTAAAAATATCTGCTGTTGTTTTCAGGTCATCATTTGAAGGAACTGCATCACCATTAGGGTGATTATGTGCAATAATAATATTTTCGGAATTATGGAAATATGTAAATTTTACAAGTTTCCGTATATCAACATAAACCGATCCGGGTGTTCCCTCTTCAATATCTTCACATGCGATAAGACGAAGATTATCATCAAGACATGCAACCTTTATAACTTCATTTCTGAGTCCGATAAACTGTGTTTTGAAAAAGTCACATACTGCATCAAAAGAATCCAGTGCGACACGAGTATTCTTTGACAGAAAATACTCTTTTGACAGTTCCGGAAGAAGCTTTATAAGAATAGCTGTATTCTCACCTATTCCGTCAACCTGCATAAGCTGTTCCACTGAAGCGTCAAAAACACCGCTGATAGTATGAAATTTTGTCAGAAGATTGTGTGCAAGCGGATTTACATCTTTAACAGAAATTGCGTAAAATAAAAGCAATTCCAGTTTTTCGTGATCTGCAAAACCTGTAAATCCGGTTTTCAAAAATTTCTGACGTGTTCTTTCTCTGCGTCCTTTATGAACATTATCTGACATAAATCCCGCCTTTCCCGCAGCATGCGTTGTTATTATAATATGTTTATATCATTATTATAGTATAAACCATTTTTAATGAAAATAAAAGGGTTTTCGTAAAAAAATATATAATTTTACATTATCTGTTTTCTTTTTTCTTAAAATATGTTATAATAAAACTAAAATTTGAATAAGGAAACAGAAATATGAAGGAATTTATAATTAATAAAAATGACAGTGGACAGCGTCTTGATAAATTTATAATAAAAGCCGTTCCAAAACTACCAAAATCACTTCTGTACAAATATGTACGTCTTAAACGCATAAAGCTTAATGGCAAACGATGTGAAATTTCACAGATGCTTTGTGCGGGAGATGTTTTAAATCTTTATATCAATGACGAGTTTTTTGAAAACAATGAAAGCAAAGCTGTAAATAATCTGACAAAAACCAAATCAACACCTGATATTGTATACGAAGACGAAAATATTATTATTGTTTATAAGCCTGTCGGAATGGACGTACATCACGGAGCTGAAAAGCCTGATGAAACTCTTATTGACATTATACAGGCATATCTTTACTCAAAAAAAGAATACAATCCCGATGAGGAAAATTCCTTTGCTCCTGCAATCTGCAACCGCATTGACCGTAACACAACAGGTCTTGTAATAGCTGCCAAAAATTCCGCCTCACTCAGAGAAATCAATGAAAATATCCGTTTGCGGAAAATTGAAAAGGAATATCTTTGTATTTGCAGTGGAAAACTTCCAAAGAAACATTCTGTCGAGCAGGCGTATCACTGTAAAGGAAAGCATAACAGCGTTCACATTTCAGATAAGCCGCTTCCAGAGCATAAAAAAATAATTACCGAATACACTGTACTCGAAGAAAAAAATGGCTTTATGCTTGTTAAAATAAATCTGATTACAGGAAAAACACATCAGATTCGTGCACATATGTCATTTCTCGGAGCACCTCTTTTAGGTGACGGAAAATATGGTAATGTTAAGACCAACAAGCAAAATCAGGTTTTTACACAACAGCTTTGTGCCTACAGTCTGAAATTTAATTTTGAAAAAAACAGTCCGCTTGAATATCTTAATTCAAAAAAAATTATTTCTCCGAAAACAGGTTTTAAAATCAATTTGTTCAATAAATAAAAAAATCCCCGTTTTAAAGCAAAACGGGGATTAAAAAATTAAATTACTGAACTTTATATGCGTCAATCATTTTCTTGACCATCTGGCCTCCGATGGAACCTGCTTCTCTTGATGTGAGGTCACCGTTATATCCCTGCTTGAGATTTACACCCATTTCACTTGCTGCTTCCATCTTAAATCTTTCAAGAGCTTCCTTGCCCTTCTG
>JAFQBO010000134.1 GCA_017416665.1 Oscillospiraceae bacterium | reverse complement strand
TTTTATTCTTACTTACAACAGCAATTAAATCTATCCATGAATTTGCTGTAGTTGCTTTTGCTGTATAATCACCGCTGAGATTTTTAAACGCACCCGTAATATTGATATTTCCAGAACTTGCCTGTTGCATAAGAACACTTATTCCATTAGTTCCGTTTGTATAAGCTCTGTTACCGTCCGTCATAGCCATAGCAGGACGTATTGAACCGTCTGAAACCGCACCAAGCTTATAACGCATCGAAACAACAAATGCGTCGTTACTTTCAATACCCGTATCTACTGCCAACTCACCTTTTTTGCCTTCAATTGCAATGCTTCCGTCTGACTCATCACGGCTGACATATCCGCTCCACGAAGAATCATCAAGTTCCTGCACAAATTCCTCGGGAGTATTAAAATCAGCATCAAAATCCATAAAAACATTTGTTGTTTTCTTGCTTACATAAACAGTACGCCATACCCAGTCACTGATTTTTGTGCCGGTAGTATTTACATAGTATATAACAAAACCAAATGTTTTAAATCCCTCTGTCACATTAAACGGAGAAAGGTCAAGTGTAAAGGTGGTAATCCCTGTTTCGGGATCTGTCTGACCGAATCTTTCTATAGTATAATCTCTTGTCGTAGAAGTACCATGTGAATTTGCTGACGCATTATAGTAAACACGCACATACATAGAATTATAAACTTCATGCGTCGTATCAAAATCTGTCACTAATTTTACATTTTTTAAATCCTCATATGAAACAACACCCACTAAATCAACATCGGGTGCAGTATTTTCATATGCCCAATTATACGGATCCGGAAAATATGCCAGCCCCGAAATCTGCGTTGCAATAATAATCAGACTCAACAGTAAACCGATTATTCTTTTCATTCTTTTGCTCCTTTCATTATGACATACTTCGGATTTTATCCGAAGTATGTCAGTTGTGCATAGTAATTATTTATGTAATACTGTAAACTCACCCACTGAATTCCACTGATTCTCGGAATTTCCGTGACCGATAAGGCGGATATATCTTGCCGATACCTTCTTGAGTTCAAGAATTTCATAATTAATAGTCACACCGCCAAGTTCACCCGAGTATACATTTGTGTAATTTATTCCGTCATCTGAAACAACAATGTCAACCTTGTATTTTCGTGCGTTGCCCTTCATAAACGAATAACCAACTGCCTCAATCGGCTGTACACTTCCTATATCAAGCTCAATCCATTTACCGTCATACTGTGAACCCCAATAAGTTGAAATATTATTATCTATAACGTTATATCTGTGATTCTGCGGCTGCGGTTCATCACTGACGTTTACATTCCATATTTCATATGTCTTGTATTCGCCGACTTCAAAGCTATCTCCTATTGCAATAAGGTCAATCACATATTTCGAGTATACATTACTTCCATTCTTCTGAATTTTTACAGTATACTGATTTCCTTCTCTCGAAACATCAACACTGCAATCGGGAACAGATATATCATATGTAAGCTCTGTACTTGAGAGGTCTGTTCCTCTTCCATAGTACAGCGTATATGCATTTTTTGTCGGACTGTAGCCTTCAATCAAGCCTCCGTCAATATAAATTGCATCAAGTGTGGGCAACTCTTCAATCTCACCGTCGGGAATTTCCCAGCTATCAATCGGAACAAGGTTATATTTCATTTCTGAATATGATTCATCAAGCAATGTATAACGCATAGCAAGCTTCACATTTCCGCTTACTCCTTTTGCTTCCACACAAAGCTGCTTAAAGTTTGTATTCTGATTCTGAATTGCAAAATTGGAAATATTATTAAGCAATGGAGTACAAGTTCTTTCCATCAGCTTAAATCCCGGAATGTCCGTAACAATCTGCACCTGAGCTTTTGTTCCGTAACGTGTCAGTATTGCAGTGTTATTATCTACTATCTCGATTTGGGAAGCCTCCGTCGGAACAAACCAGTAAACATCATGACTTCCCTCACTAAGTTCAAGCTCGTCCTGAACTATAATTGCGTGTCTGTTGTCGGTAAGCATATATCCGCGCTTTGCTGATTTTGTTTTCGGTGCATATGAATTCTGTAAATCCATAACCTGATATGCACCCTTTGTCTTGCTTTGTGTCTTTATAATTTCACTGAATACAGTGTTTCCGTTGTTTTGTCCGCCGTCATCCGACGGGTCTACTACAAACAAAGAGTGTGCTTCTGCACGTTTTCTGTAAATACCGGTTTCACCGCCGATGTAGTTTGGAAGATTATAATCATCGCTTCCCAAATCGGAAACAAATCTTTGTCCGCCCATTTCAATAATATATGCACCTGAATCAATGTGATAATGATTTACGTTAGTGAAACCACCGTGGAAGCCTATTGCAAAAGCGTTCTGATCACTCCACGAGCTTCGCATCGAACCCGCCTCCACTTCTTTAACATGAGCGTCAAGTGCAATTATATCCGTATTGGCTTCACCGCTGTTTTCCATTCTCGAATACCATATACAGCTTTCGGGAGTATCATTAACATCAATTACTCCTCCCAGATCATCACTTGATATCAGTGCTATGTTCTTTGCTTCTTCGTTTTCGAATTTCTGTGCAAGATACAATAGCCACTGTGCATTAAAATAATTTGCACCTGCTGTTGCGTCATGGTAGTTGTTAAGACCTCCGTTAAAGTTTGAAACGGTCCAGAAACGCCATGTATCACCGTAACCTCTGTAGCACGGTATATCGAAATCTGTATTAAGAGCAGTTTCAAGCATAGTAAAGAGATACGTCGAATACTGCATTGTATAATCCCAGTACATTGCACCCTCGTCCCAGCCGCCTGCCGGTGCAAAACCCGATAAACCGTTTTCTATGGATTTAAGATTTGCTTCCATCATTCTAAAACTCAACTTTGGATATTTATCGCAAAGAACAAGTGCTGCGGCTGTAAGACCTGTATTACAAACAAGATTCCAGTTATTACGGACTGTAATGAAGTCAACACCGTGTGGCTGACCGTTCAGGTAATCTATTCCGTAATTTATTGCGTTTCTTATAAGAGCCTGTTCCATATAGTTTTTTTCTTCCTCTGTAAGCTGATCATAGCACCAGTCATAGCCTATAGCCACTGCCATTGCCATTTCTGCCACGCACAAAAAGCTTGTATGCCGCCAGTCAGTCCAGCCGCACACGTGCATAAGCTCATCAGCAGCACGTCTTGCATATGTTGCATTGTTTGTAAGATGATATGCAAATCCAAGATATTTTACACGCATCAATGTATTACGAGCTTCAGTAAGAAGCTGTTTTGCTTCGGATTGCGGTCTGTATTTTTCAAAATTTGAGCTGTCGTACTGACCGTCTGAATTTTTAGGCTGTTTTATGAGCTCATCGGCTTTTTTCATAATATGGTCAACCCATGCTGTCATATATTTGTCGCCTGATTTATACTGTTTTTCGATATTTTCAAAGTCCTCTTCAGTTGCAAGAATTCTCGGGTGCTTTCCCGCCATACCACTTTGATTATAGGTTTCCTTAATCTCATCTGCAGATTTTCTGTCAAAGAAAAGGTAATTGTAAATCTGTTTTATTGTTGATTCATTACCTGCATAGCACCATTCACAGTCAGAAATTATTATAAGACCGTATTTATCATCATAATAAACTTCTTTTTCAAGAATTTTCTCGCCTAAATCCCTGAGCGGAATGAAGGTTATATCATTTTTGATTTCGGGAGCCATATTAAGCTTTACGTCTTTTCCGTTAAGCTTCATTGTTCCGCTTCCTACACTCATTTGTGCATTAGTTCCTATTTTTATACTTTTATCTGCTTCATTCCATTCGACAGGCAAATCAAAAGCCTCTGATACCGCACGCACAGGTATCATTGTGTATCCATCCTTTATGTACGGCTTTGCTTCAAGCTTTTTCTTTTCACTTCCCGTAAAGATGCTGTCCGTCGACGGTGCAAGTGCCACTGCACCAAGAGCCGCCGCAAGATCTGCTTCTGTTGTCTGGAGCTTTGCACTGTAATTAAAGCTTGTATCTTCTGCATTTTCTTCTCCGGAAGACACCGAAATTGCTTTATCACCGCTTATAAAATCCTTTGCTTCATATACACGTATATTATCTATACACAATGTTCCTGTTGTTTTACCGTCCGAATACAAACGGAAAAAAGAAAGCTTTCCGAATTTCTGATTTCCAATAGGAGTTTCCGCCTTTTTCAGTTCACCGTCTATGTAAACCTTGTATGTAAGCTCACGCATATCAAACATCATTGCGACATTTGTCCATACACCCTCCTTGAGGTCAACAAGCTTTCCGTTCAAGTGGTCATTAACTGCTCCCGATGTTGCAGTACGAAGATTGTAGTCCCAGTTAGTAAGTGCCGTATCACGCAGACGGAACTCCATTGCAGGACAAGTATCCTCATACATCATATCCATCTGCCAGATTATATATCGTCTCGGTGTTGCATATAAAGATATAAACCCGTCGGATTTCATATCCATTTTATAATACCTGTTCCCGTCGTCTTCTGTTTCTATAGTAAACTTTGAACTATTTGGAAGTACCGTAAGATTTGAAATATTATTTGTTTCAAAATCCTGTTCAATATATGATGTTACCGTTTCGGGATCATATTCAACAGTCTCAAAATCGTTTATCTTAGAGTTGTACGAGGTTGTTTTTTTAATTCCTCTCACAACGTTCTTGCCTTCATATACGCACAAATTATCAATATAAAGCCCCTTGCCTTTAATATCTGAATCGTTCATCTCTATTTTGATTTTGGAAAGACTGTCTATGGCTTTATCAGCAATTACATAGCTTGCCACCTTTTTATTGTTGACAGCAACAAAATAACGGTTATTATCGGTACAGTAGCCGATAGAAATGTTAGTCATTTTATTCATCGGATAACCTGAAATTTCCTTTCCGTTACCGATTTTTATTTTACCGTCTTTAAAAGTAATCGGTACAAATGCATCATTCAAGGTAATACTTCCCGAAAGACATATACATTCAAACATTACATCAAATGATACTATAAAATTTGACGCTTTTGCCGCCGTGGGTACCGTCATCTGGCTGTAATATGCATATGTATCAAAATACAGTGCTTTTTCTGATGAGGATGTTTCCACTACCCTTGTATTTTTATTTCCATCAAATGAAGCAGTCTGCGGAACTGAATTTGTGGAAGTGCTGTTAAAACCTTCATAATAGAAAATTTCGGGTGTTTGTTCTGCCATCGCTTCAGGGATAAACACGGACATATTGGCCAGTGCCAAAAGCAGGCAGATTGTTTTTCTGAATTTCTTCAAAGTTATTCCTCCATTCATAAAAATTGTCCTCATAATAGTTATACCCTATTAGAACAGCAAAATCAATAAGAACTTTTTGCATATATAGTAACATTTTTTGCATTTTTTTTATTTTGCAAAAAATAAGAATGCGTTTGCAAAAACTACACATTGACTTAATATGCGAATATATAATAAAATTTCAGTATAAAGATTTTATATTTCTACAGGAGGCATTTTAATGTTAAACAGGAAAACATCACCGCCTGTCGACACAAAGACGGGCAATAAGCGGCAAATCCTCTGGAAGGACTTAAAAAGAGATAAGCTTCTTTATCTTCTGCTTATACTTCCTATAACCGTATATGTACTTTTTTATTATAAACCAATGTTCGGTTTGCAGATTGCTTTTAAAAACTATAATGTTTTTCAGGGTATATCGGAAAGTCCATGGGTAGGATTTGAACACTTCAAAACATTTTTCCACAGTCCGTTCTTCGGACGAACACTTAAGAACACATTGATGCTCAGCTTATACAATATGCTCTTTGCGTTCCCTGCACCGATAATTCTAGCACTGATGTTTAATGAAGTACAAAAAATCAAATTCAAGAAATTTGTGCAGACATGTACATATATACCCCACTTTATTTCGGTGGTTATAGTTGCAAGTCTTGTAACAAGCTTTTTATCACCATCGTCAGGTGTGATAAATACAATAATCTCGGCTTTTGGTGGTGAAAAGGTATATTTTCTCACGAAACCCGAATATTTCCGTACAATATATACCGTAATGGGAATATGGCAGGGCACGGGATTTAACAGCATTGTTTATTTATCTGTAATAACAGCCATTGACACTTCTCTTTACGAAGCAGCAATGATAGACGGTGCAAATAAATGGAAGCAGATAACAAATGTTACTATCCCTTCAATACTTCCTACTATAGTAATGATGTTTATTATGAGACTGGGTAATATATTAAATGTAGGATATGAATCAATCATCCTTCTCTATCAGCCGGCAACATACGAAACAGCCGACACCATCGGAACATACATTTACCGCGTTGGTCTTGAAAATTCGCAATATTCACTTGCTACAGCAGTAGGACTTGTAAACGGAATTGTGGGACTTCTTCTGGTTATTCTGTCAAACACAATAAGCAAGCGGGTTACCGAATACGGTTTATGGTAAGGAGGGATATTATGAGACAGACAAAAGGCGAAAAAATATTTTATGCAATTAATAATGTACTTCTTATGATTATTTCGATAATCTCTCTGTACCCGCTCTTATACGTACTTTCAGCTTCGCTCTCAGACCCTGAAATAGTAGCTATGGGTAAGGTGTGGCTACTTCCAAAAGGTTTTTCGATAAAAAATTATATTGAAGTTTTAAACTACGACGGTATATGGACTGCATACGGAAACACTATAATCTATGCGGTGTTCGGAACAGCTTTCAGCTTACTTACCACAATATGTCTTGCATATCCTCTTTCAAAAAAGCGATTAAGAGGTCAGGCATTTTTTACATTTTTTGCAGCATTTACGATGTGGTTTTCTGCCGGAATGATTCCCACCTTCCTTAATATGCAGTCACTTAATCTTCTGGATTCGAGAATAGGTCTTATAATAGGTTTTTCTTTAAATTCATTTTATATGTTTATTATGAGAAATTATTTTGCATCATCTATTCCCGATTCACTTGAGGAATCTGCAAAGATTGACGGTGCAAATGACTTATACGTACTTATAAGAATTTATCTGCCGCTTGCTCTTCCCTGTCTTGCAACTTTGGCACTTTATTATATGGTAGACAGATGGAACGGTTATTTGTGGGCAAGCATTATTTTTAAAACAGAATCAAAGCTTCCGCTTCAGGTTCTTATCAAAAAGCTTATACTTGATTCCACATGGGCAGCTTCAATGGACGGAGTTGACACTTCAGCAAACTTCAATCTTGAAACACTTACTTATGCAACAATAGTCGTTTCGGTAATTCCGATGCTTGCAGTTTATCCGTGGCTACAGAAATATTTCGTAAAAGGACTTACTGTAGGCGCAGTAAAAGGTTAATAATTTTAGGAGGTAAATATATGAACAAAAAAAATTTTATGGTTCTTACCATGGCAGCAATTTTGTCCGCCGGTGTACTATCCGGTTGCGGAAAAGATAATTCACCCGCAAGCACGCCTGAGGCAAAGATTAAAGGTCCGGAAGCGGATTTGGCATATCAGATTACTGAAAAACCGCTTGAGCTTAGTCTTTTCTATGTAGGTACACTTGGGTTTGATGTATTCAACGAGGTTGGACGTCTGACAAATGTATATCTGAAAAACGTTGTTCCCACAACTTCAACCGACAAAGAAACGGCCTATACAACAATGGTCTCATCAAAGGATATGGCAGACCTTATAAGCTACGACAAGGCAAATATTGAAAAATACGCTTTTCAGGGTGCATTTGTTAAGCTTGACGAATATCTCGAAGAATATGCACCAAATATTACAAAATATCTTAATGATCACCCTGAAAAGAAAGCAAATATTACATCTGCTGACGGACATATCTACATCATTCCCCGATTTGAAGACGGCGATACTGCTCAGGGCTGGTACATCCGTCAGGACTGGCTCGACAAGCTTGGACTTGAACAACCAAAAACAGTCGATGAATATTACAAGGTTCTGACTGCCTTCAAGACTCAGGACCCCAACGGTAACGGTCAGGCTGACGAGGTTCCGTTCTTCCAGCGTGATATGCTTCTTTCAACACTTTACCCGCTTTGGGGAATAACTCCCGATTTCTATGTTGATGAAGCAACACAGACAATCAAGCACGGCATGTATTCACCTGAATATAAGCAGGCTATCAAGGATATCGCAAGATGGTATAAGGAAGGTCTTATTGACCAGGAAATTTTTACACGAGGCTCAAATGCACGTGAAGAGCTTCTCGGCTCGGATACAGGCGGTTCAACGCATGACTGGTTTACATCAACGGGAACATACAATGAAAAGCTCAAGGAAAAGGTTCCTGGAATTAATTTTGCACCTATCGCCCCTCCCGCTGACATAAACGGAAAGGTATGGGAAAGAACATCAAGAAATATCGGTGCATTAGGCTGGGGAATTTCATCATCATGCAAAAATATTGAAGACGCTGTAAAGTACCTTGATTTCTGGTTCTCAGAGCCAGGTATACGTCTATACAACTAT
>JAFQBO010000013.1 GCA_017416665.1 Oscillospiraceae bacterium | reverse complement strand
TATTTGGATTTTTGAATATAATTTAGTCAATAACAAGGCGAAAAACCGCAGGCGTACTTGACGTACGGCAAGATTTTTCAACGAAGTTAGTGACGAAATTTATCAAAAAGACAAGTGTATACGCTTGTGAAGACAGGTTCTAAGGACTTAATTTATTTACCGATACATCGGTAATGACGTTTTTTCTAAAAAGTATATCACTTGTGTCATGGACATATGATATGATTTTTTAGTATAATAGATCAAAATTATGTTGTTTTCAGTCGATAGGATCTTTCTGTGAATGTATTTTCCTTTTGTATTCAATCGGAGTACATCCCATTATTTTCAAAAACTGTCTGTTGAAATTTGACAGGTTTTTGAAACCACAGTCAAAGGCTATATCGGAAATATTTCTGGAGGTATCAGTGATCTGCTTACAAACGGAGTTAATCCTGTAATGTGAGATATATTCAGCTGCACTGAATCCGACATTTTTCCGGAATTGTGCCATAAAGTAGCTTGGGCTGAGATGAACATGGTCTGCGAGCTGTTGAATGGATATGTTATCTCTGAAATTTTTCTGAATGTATGAAAGTGCAGTTCGTATTATATTGTTTTCCTTATTGTTAACGGTGTATACTTCAGCGTCACTCTGAAGCAGCCAGAAAAGTCGAATAATCTCACTTCTCATCAGCATATCAAGCTGAGGTGTGTCACCTTTGGCACAGGAAAAAATATTCTCAATTATAATTCTGATTTCAGTATAATAGCAATGTTCAGAAGTGATATGAGAAGGCAGTCTTAAGGAACCACAGATAAGAGGGGAGATACATTGCTGAAAATATCTGTCACTCTCTGAACAGCAGAATACTTCAGAGCCGAAAACAAGAGTATCATAAATCTGATGTGATTTTTTGTAAGGATAAATAGAATGTGGGATATCCGGCTGAATGATTATTATATCACCTTTTTGAGATATGAATTTTTCATCTCCACTGATAAATTCTGCCGAACCTTCAAGTATGTAGTTTATTTCAAACTCCTCATGCCAGTGCATCGGGACATAACCGAAAAAATCAGGAATTATGCATTTGTAATATGAAAAAGGCTTTTCGGCAGAAGTGTGTACTCTGTTCTCCTTTGAATGCAGATTTGTCATAAGAGTCCTCCAGTAAAAGTAGGATAGTATCAGAAATTGAATATAATTTGCGTAGATTTTAATATAAATATATGATATCATATTATTGGAAGAAAAACAACCCTTTCAGTAAAGGAGAACTGTTATGATTAAAAAGTATATTTTCGGAAATCCTTTTCCGACACATGCAACAGTTGAAAATGCTGAAATCTGCAACCATAAACTCCCATATTTCAAGACTGATAAAAACGGCAATTTTACCTTGAATCTTGATGAAAACGACATTGTTTATGGACTCGGAGAACAGATACGAGGTATAAATAAGCGTGGCTGGAAGTATGTAAGCTGGTGCAGCGACAATCCTGATCACCATGAGGATACACATTCGCTTTATGGTGCTCACAATTTTATAATAGTAAGCGGTAAAGAGTTGTTCGGTGCATTTTTTGATTATCCCGGCAGACTCACATTTGATATCGGATACACTAAAATAAATGAGATGAGTGTTCATGCTGAAAGTAATAATTTTGCTGTTTATATAATCACAGGTGAAAACGAAAAAGATATCACAAAGCAGTTTCGCAGACTTATCGGCAGAAGCTATATACCGCCAATGTGGGCATTTGGGTACGGGCAGAGTCGATGGGGCTATCAGAACGAACAGGATATAAGAATAGTTGCTGAGAAATATAAGGAAAGAGAAATTCCACTCGACAGCATTTATCTGGATATTGACTATATGGAACGATATAAGGATTTTACTGTTGACAAGAATCGTTTTCCCGACCTTGAAAAACTTACAGCCGACATGAAAGCTCAGGGAATTCATCTTGTACCTATCATTGACGCAGGGGTTAAAATTGAAGAAGGCTACGATGTTTACAAAGAAGGTGTGAAGAACAATTTCTTCTGTAAAAATGAAAATGGGGAGGACTTTGTTGGTGCAGTATGGCCGGGACGTGTGCACTTCCCCGATTTTCTGAACAGCGATGCAAGAGAATGGTTCGGAGGAAAATACTCAGCACTTACAGAACCAGGAATTGACGGTTTCTGGAACGATATGAACGAGCCGGCAATATTCTATACTGATGACAGACTTGCTGACACTCTCAAAAAAATTGATAGTCTCACATCTAAGAATATGGGAATTGATGAGTATTTCATATTTACGGGAATGGTTGCAGGTCTTAACGGAAATGTAGGTGACTACGATAAATTCTATCATAATGTTGACGGCAAAATGATAAAGCACAGTGAAGTTCACAATCTTTATGGTATGAACATGACACGCTCTGCATTTGAGGCACTACAAAAAATCCAGCCTGAAAAACGTACTCTTTTCTTCTCCCGTGCTTCATATATCGGCGCTCATCGTTATGGTGGCGTATGGCAGGGAGACAATAAATCGTGGTGGTCACATATTTTGCAGTCGATGCAGCAGCTTCCTGCACTTAATATGTCAGGATTTCTGTTCACAGGTGCAGATACAGGCGGTTTTGGTTGTGATACAACTGAGGATTTAATGCTTCGTTGGCTGCAATACTCACTTTTTACACCGTTGTTCAGAAACCACTCTGCCGCAGGAACGAGAGAACAGGAACTTTACCACTTCTCGACTGTGGAGGCAATGGGTGAAATGATTAAGATAAGATACAGTCTTATACCATATCTTTACAGCGAATTTTTAAAAGCCGCATTAAATGACGAAATGCTTTTCCGTCCGCTGTCCTTTGACTTTGCAAACGATGAGGATTCACGAAATATTGAGGATCAGCTTCTGCTTGGAAACGAGCTTATGATTGCTCCGATTTATAAGCAGAATGCCAACGGAAGATATGTTTATCTTCCTGAAGAAATGATGCTTGTCAGAATGAAAAAGCATGACGATTTTAAAACAGAAATTCTTCCTAAGGGGCATCACTATATTCCTTGCAAACTGAATGAGCTGATATTTTTCATCCGCAAGGATAAGGCGATTGCGATGTGTACTCCTGTTGAATGTACTGAAAAAATTGACATCGGTACAGCAAAACTTCTCGGTTATCAGGGTAGTACATACACATTATATAAGGATGACGGAATTTCTCCTGACCCAAAAGGCAGTCTTGAGATTAGTGTTCTGAAGACAGTCGATATATAGGAATAAGTGCATAATTAACGTATAGTATGATACAGAAATACTAAAGCATTGTTGAAGTACAAAAGATATATTTAAGATATAATTTTTTCTGCCACTCATATCACTTTTTAAAAGGTGGTGTGGGTGGTATGATTTTTTTACTTTTGTTTCTGAGAAGAAAAATTGTCCCTAATCATAAAATGTCAGATCAGGGACGTGTCTTTAATAAGTTGATGATGTTTGATTAATTATTTTTTTGTATTTTTAATCCTTCTGAATAAAAGCTGTGATAATGTTGTAACTACGATAATACCAAGTGCAAGTGCAGAAGCAAGTTTCAGAGTTGAAACAGCTTTTTCAAGAAATCCTTCCAAATCACTTTCAAATGCATAAGCCATAGTGTAGTAGAGAGAACCACCCGGAATAAGCGGAATCAGAGAGGCAGTAACTATAGGTGCAGCAGGCGTTTTAAGTATTCGTGCCATGATTTCGGAATAGAGTGAAACTGTTGCAGCAACTATAAAGTAGTTGATGGGTTCGCTTGAAATTATCATACTGAAAATCAAAAACAATCCCCATGATAAAAATCCGCCTATTGCAGAGAAAATCAGTTTTAGTCCTCTTATATTAAAAAGTATTCCAAAGCACAGTGTTCCCACAAGGCTTGTTATGAGTTGTATAATATTTGTCAATGTCATATCATACCTCCTGTAAGAAACGCTACAGCAAAATAACCTGCTGCAATGGCAAGTGCGGTAATGCATGCTTCAATGGTACGGAGAAGTCCTGCAATACTGTCGCCCATAATCAGATCCTTGAGAGCAGTTGTAAGACCTATTCCCGGAATAAGAGTCATTATATTTCCTATGATAACATTGTCAACAGTCGGAATAATATTTATTTGAAGTGCTGTGAATGCAAGTGCTGTTGCTAGAAATGCTGAAATAAATTTTGCGAAAATTTTATTTTTAACAGTTTTATCAGAAATCATAATAATAAGACGTACCAGCGCA
This sequence comes from Oscillospiraceae bacterium, assembly GCA_017416665.1. Classification (GTDB taxonomy): domain Bacteria; phylum Bacillota; class Clostridia; order Oscillospirales; family Ruminococcaceae; genus Porcipelethomonas. The sequence continues at coordinate 105 of JAFQBO010000013.1, read as the reverse complement.
CCTATTGCCAAAGATACTGCCGCTTCTGTAATTCCACCACCGAAAAATAAGGTGAAGGCTCCGGCTATGATTGCATAACAGACAAATTCAAGCCATACAGGATAT
>JAFQBO010000133.1 GCA_017416665.1 Oscillospiraceae bacterium | reverse complement strand
GCTGACATGGTTGCAAGCTTCATGAACTACTTCACAGTAAACGAAGCAACAATGAAGGAATATGCTCTTGCTAAGCCAGACTACGTTAACAACATGAATGCAATGCAGGCAATCGTTGACGAAGGCACAAACAGCAACCCACTCCTCGGTGGACAGGATCAGTTCTCAGTTCTCCACGCTGCAGCTCAGAACATCAACCTCAATGGTCTTATCACACCATACGATGCTTCTATCAAGACAGCATTCCTCGATGCAGTAAACGCTTACTGTGCAGGTGAAACAGCTGATGCAGCTGCTTGTCTTGACGATTTCAAGAACAGAGTTGCTGAATCTGTAACAGACATCACAGTTGAATAATTTATTTTAACTTAAAGCATGCTGCGGGATGGTTTAATACCATCCCGTATACATGCATTATTAATCTGATTTCTTTAGAGAGAGGTGTACTATATGGCATCTGCTGCACAAAGAAATATCCGTTCAGTATCATATGCAAAGTACGGTTATTTCTTTATTTTACCATTCTTTTTGGTATATTGTTTTTTCCAGATATGGCCTTTAATCAACACTTTTATTCTTTCCGTTTATGGTAACGGTAAAGCGGTCGATGAATTCATCGGTCTTGGTAACTTCGAAGCACTTCTGTTCGGTACAGGTATGGGACGTGCTTCAACTGCTATTCAGGAAACATTTTTCCAGGTACTCGGTAACACATTAATCGTGTGGATCGGTAACTTCGTTCCACAGATCGCAATTTCCCTTGCTCTTGCTGTTTGGTTTACCGATGCAAAGCTCAAAATTCCAGGCAAGGGTTTCTTCAAGGTAATAATGTATATGCCTAACATTATTACAGCTGCTTCAGTTGCAGCGCTCTTCCTCAAATTATTCGATGACTCAAAATACGGCGTTGTAAACAACCTCTTCCTTACTTGGGGAGTTATTGATGAACCTATAAAGTTTATCACAGGCGTTTGGGAGTCAAGAGGAATGATCATGTTCATTCAGGCATGGATGTGGTTCGGTAATACAATGATTATGCTTATGTCCGGTATTATGGGACTTAATCCATCATTATTTGAAGCTGCAAATATTGACGGTGCGAGCAGTGGACAGGTATTCAGAAAAATTACTCTTCCGCTTCTCAGACCAATTATGTTATATACACTGATTACTTCTATGATCGGTGGTTTACAGATGTTTGATATTCCGTATATGTACACTAAGGGTACTCAGAGAAATGAGTATACAAAGACTGTTGCGGTATTTATTTACGAACATTTCCGTGAAAAGATGCCTAATCCGAACTACGGTTTCTCAGGTGCTGCATCAATTATTCTTTTCATTATTACAATCGGTCTTGGTTCAATCACATTCTATATGAATCGTGACAAGGATGCGGCTGCACGTAAGAAAGAAAGAAAAGCTGCTGCGAAAAAATTAAAGGCTCAGCAGAAAGGGTTAGGAGGTATGGAAATATGAGTAACGAAAAACAGGTTAAAGATAACTATACCGCCAAGCTCCGTGTTAAATCAGGTATTCTTTTTGCAGTTTGTGTTCTGCTTACTGTTATCTGTTTATTACCTATTTACATGCTTATTATCAATGCTACAAGAGCACACGTTGATATTCAGACACAGGTTTCATTCCTTCCTGGAAGCAGTCTTATCGACAATATCAATGAACTTTCTACAAACCCTAACTTCAAGACTTTTGATGCTTTAACAGGTTTTAAGAACAGTTTAATTATCGCAGGATGTTCAACATTCCTCAGCGTATTCTTCTCATCACTCACTGCATATGGTCTTTATGTTTACGACTTTAAGATCAAGGGTGCTGCTTACACATTCATCCTCGCAGTAATGATGGTTCCTATGCAGGTTACATCAGTTGGTTTCTTACAGTTCATGATCAAGCTTGGTCTTAATGACTCTTATATCCCACTGATCGTTCCTACAATTGCTGCTCCGGCTATCGTATTCTTTATGAGACAGTACTTACAGTCTTCACTGTCACTTTCAATCATTGAAGCTGCTCGTATTGACGGTTGCGGAGAATTTAGAACATTTATTTCTATTGCTATTCCAATGATGAAACCGGCTATTGCTGTACAGGCAATCTTCGCTTTCGTTGCTAACTGGAATAACTTCTACCAGCCATCAATGATCCTCATCTCACGTAAGGCTGAACAGCTTACAATCCCAATGATGATCAATGCTCTTAAATCAAACGATAAAATTGCGGACTATGGTGTAATTTACTACGCTATCGCACTTTCAATTTTACCGCTTATTATTGCATATATTTGTCTTTCAAAGTTCATCATTGCAGGTGTTGCACTTGGTGGTGTAAAGGAATAATAATTCTACATATTACAGCAGATACGTTTGTGTCTGCTGTTTTTGTATGTAAAAGAATACCCTGATTGCAGATGTAATCAGGGTTATTCTTTTATGCTTTTGTAAAAACTGAAATTACAGAAATGTTTTCATCATTTATTTCAGCAAAAATTTCACCATTCATTTTTCTCATAAGCTGTCGGCATATGTACAGTCCTAAACCACTTCCATTTACATTTTCTGCATTTGTGCCACGCCAGAAACTTTCAAAAATATGTGTAAGCTCGGATTTTTCAAGAGTGTTTCCACTGTTTGTAACTGAAACAAGGATACAACCTTCTTCCTCAGAAAAGTTAATTGCAATTTTTCGTCCATCGCCATATTTTACAGCGTTTTCAATGACATTCTGAATTACTTCTATGCACCTGTCGCAGTCTCCCTTAATCAGGCAATCTGCATATTCACTAATTGTGAATTCAGTGTGGACAAGTGAAAGCTTTTCTTTATAATAAAGATTGATTTTATTGACAAGTTCGGATAGATAAAACTCACTGACATTAACATCAAGACTTAAAAAGTCCTCTCTTGAGGCAGTAATGATTTCTGAAACATATCCTTCAATTTCATCAGCTTTTGTGTTAATACTTTCGGCGATTTCAAGCTGTTTTTCACGACTTTCATACAAACCCTTTGAAAGTGCTTTGGAGTAGAGCTTGATGGCAGAAAGCGGTGTCTTTATGTCGTGTGACAACGACAGCAGGAGCATTTTTTTCTCACGCTGTAAATTCAGTTCACGCTCTTTCTGTTTTTCCATATTTTCACGAAGCATATCAACACCCCAGATAAATTTCCCAAAAAATCTGTTTTTGATTTCTTGAACAGGTGATGTCAGATTTCCCTTTGAAAGCTCATAAGGAACATCAGTAAGCTTTTCAAAAGGAGAGAGAATTTTATATTTTACATAAAACATGACTGAAAAAATAATAACTGTCATAATACCAATTATTGTATTTAAGGTCATGATGGTTTTTGTTTTGCTGTCATCATTTTTGGCAGAGTAGTCAAATCGGTACAGATTACCATTTATTTCGCAAATCATGTAATCACTTTCCGAACTGTAAAAATCATCATTTTGCTCTGTAATTGCTGTCACATATTCATAGTCAGATAAATTTATGCTGTCAATTCCATTTTTTTCAATTTCATGTACAATTCTTGAAATTTCCACTCTGTATGGTCTGCCCTCTGAGATGTCATCAGCCCTAAGAAAAATTATATTTACTACGGCAAAAACACTGATGACAAGTATCGTGACCGCAAGAAATATTCTGTTAAATGCTTTCATATAAATTTATACCCCACACCCCATACTGTCTGAATACGTTCAGGTTTTTTCGGGTTTTCCTCTATTTTTTCACGAAGCCATTTTATATGAACGGTCAGTGTCTGTTGTTCGGAAAAACTGTCACTGCCCCAGACCTGGTTGAAAAGATATTCTTTGCTGAGTGCTTTACCCTTGTTTTCAAGCATAAGCAAAAGCAGATCATATTCCTTTGCGGTCATGTCAATTATACTGTCATTTTTATATACAGTACGGCTTTCCTTGTTGATTCTGAGATTTCCGTCAATCATCTCATCAACGGCGTACCTCCTTTTGAAAATTCCTGAAATTTTAGCAAGCATAATGTCAATATCATAAGGCTTTTCTATGTAGTCGTCAGCACCGAGTGTAAGACCGTTTAATTTGTCCTCTTTTTCTGTTCTGGCACTGACAATAAGAATAGGCGTGTTGCTGTCTTCACGGATTTTTCTGCATACCGCAAAACCATCAATTCCCGGAAGCATTATATCAAGCACAACAAGCCTTGCACCATACTTTTCATACAGTGCAAGGGCTTTTTCTCCTGTGTCTGCGACTGATACCGTATAGTTTTCCATACGCAGAAAATCACACAGCAGATCTGCAAGTTCTTTGTTATCTTCTACTATTAAAATGTCTGTCATTGTGAAAAATCCTTTCTTAAAGCATTGTCGGGCGACTATTGGTCGCCCGTTGGATAATTATTTGTAATATTCGGCAATCAATGCTCGTTCTACATAACATAGTAAAAACAAAATTTTTAGTGTTACAACAAGCTAAGATATAAACCGGTCGTGCCTTACTTTTTAATTACAGTTAAACTAACAATCGGAACTGAAAGTTTCTTTTCTTCTTTCTTTTCAAAGAAAGAAGAAAAAAGAAAAATTACCAACCCATTTCCATAAGCCAGTTATTTAATGCTCTTTTGCGTTCTCTGAGCTGTGACTCATCGGTGTACCTATCTAAATTATACTCGCCTTTTATGTTCCCGTCAACTATATACAGAACTTTTGTGCATTTTGCTGCAACCTTTACATCATGTGTAACAAGCATAATTGTTGTACCGTTTGAATTGAGCTTTAAAAGTTCTTCCATAACTTCATCTGAAGAAGTACGGTTTAATGCACCTGTAGGTTCATCGGCGAAAATCATCTGTGGATTGTTGATCATGCTGCGGCAGATACATGCACGCTGAAGCTGTCCGCCTGAAACTTCGTTTATGTCATTGTCGGCGATTTCGATGATGCCAAGCTTACGCATAAGTGCCTCGCCACGCTGTCTGATTTCCTTTTTGCTTTCGTTGGTCTTTTTGGACTGGCATGCAGGAAGAATGATATTGTCAAGTACTGTGAGATTTTTCAGCATATACATCTGCTGGAAGATGAATCCCATCTCATCAAGACGAAGCTGTGCAAGCTCTTTACTGTTCATGTCGGCAATATTTGTTCCGTTGAAGCTGACTTCACCTGCTGTAACGCTGTCCATACCGGAAACTGTGTAGAGCAGAGTAGACTTGCCAGAACCTGATGGCCCCATGATCGCTACCATTTCACCCTCGGAAACGCTGAAATTCACATTCTTCAGAACATTGTTCTGACGCTTGTTTACAATATATGTCTTGCATAAATCCTTTACATTTAAAACTGTTTTCATGATATTTTCTCCTGTTCTGTTATTCTATTGATGATGCCTCTGAGGCTTTGATTTTTCCGGTGTAAAGTGAAGTGAAAAACGCACTGATAACTGTTACTGCAAGTACTGCAAGCGGATAAATCACAAACACTTCAAGCGGTTTGATTTCATAGCTTACACCGTATGTTGCACCCATCATATTGAAAATCGGTGTGACTGTAAGACTTGTGATCGGAACTGTAAATATAAGTGCAATTATTACAGAAATAACTGACGCTATTGCAAATCTGCCTGTATGCCATTTCACGATTTCTCCTGTTGTAAAGCCCATCGCTTTGAGTATTGCTATTTCGCCTCTTTCCTTTGTGATGAATGAGCGTTCAATAAGAACTGTAACAAGTGCAATTATGACAATTACAAGGCATAAACTCATAACTCTGACACTATCAAGAGTGCTTGTAACACCAGCCATTTCGCCGATATATTCACCGGCAGTCATAACATCATCAGAATCAAATAAAGTTTTTATCTTTTCAGCCCTTTCATTTATAACGCTTTCTGACGGATTATCGGTAAAATCAATCTGATAAGCGAAAAATCCACCTGCATAAGAAAAGTCAAGTTCTACGTCCTGATGGAATCTTACACCTTCACCCATATTGTTCATACTCTGATAAAGAGCGGTAATAATGTACTCGTTATTTTCATCTCCGATACCGATTGTAATTGTATCGCCGATTTCTGCACCAAGCTTTTCAGCTGTCATATCAGTAAGAGCAACTTCATTGATGTATTGTGGTGCTGTACCCTCAAAGTAT
>JAFQBO010000132.1 GCA_017416665.1 Oscillospiraceae bacterium | reverse complement strand
TGAAAAAATTCCTGGAAGATTTACAGTGTGGTCAAATTTAGCCATAAGACGTGGTTCTCTGTACTCCCTGATTTGTGCGGCGGATATTCTGAAACTGCCGTTCATATCAATTCTGTTGAGAATGTCGTATTTGTCAAACAATGCTTCCCACGCTACGTCGTTAAGACTTTTTGCTTCACTCATAATTTCTCACCACAATCTCGTCAACGTATCCTCTTTTATTACCGACGGAATTTATCGCTCTCTTTGCCCTTACAATTTTTATATTGTAGGAGGAATACTGTTCACGGATAAAGTCAGTCGCCGAATTCGAAAGCATGAACTTTATTCCACGTTTGTCAAGCCTGTCACAGCATTCACGCAGCTTTATCTGATCTGCATGGGAAAAGCCGTTTTTTGAATAACCCGTGAAATTTGCTGTGGAGGATACCGGATCATATGGCGGATCGAGATAAACAAACGTTCCCTTTGGAACAGAGTTTAAAACTTCAGAGTAGTCGGTTGATGTAAAACGTATGTCCGCACTGTTGAAATATGTACTTACAGCACGAAGAACCAAGGCATTTACTATGTTCGGATTTTTATAGTACCCGAAGGGACTGTTGAATTCTCCTGCGTTGTTTACACGGTAAAGACCATTGAAACAGGTTTTATTGAGATATATAATCCTTGCCGCACGTTCAGTATCTGTGAGGAGGTTGTACTTCTCCCTGTCCCTGTCCCACTCTCTGACGTTATAGAAAAATTCTGCTTCGTTTTTGTATTCACCAAGTGCCGAAATAAGTGCCTCAACGTCCTTTTTTATTACCTTGTACACAAGAATCAGATCACTGTTTATATCGTTGACAACCGCCTTTCTGGGCTGTATGTCAAAAAGCATGGCTCCGCCGCCGACAAACGGCTCACAATATACCGCAAAATCTTTAGGTAAAAGCGGAGTAAGTATGCTTAGTAACTGCCTTTTTCCACCGACCCATTTTAGTACCGGCATGACAGATTTGTTTTTTTTCATCGCTCTCACATCCCTGGAAATAATCAGTTCTATTATATCATATTGGCTTATTAAAGTCAAACTTTATCAGAACATGTTGATTTGGGGAGATATTCCGGAAATGTACCAAAAAAATTAGGGATTGTTACTCAAAAGAATAACAATCCCTGACAGTGTTACAAGCATAGGAGATAATGCATTCAGCATATCTTCTATGCTTATAATTATACACCATAATTACATTTTTGTCAATACTTAAATTATGTTTTTATATGTAAAATTTTTATAGACAGATAAACCATCAAATGTCCCGCCGGGGTCACCCGACAAATATAAATTCATTCTTATGACCTACATTTATTTTAAAGATACACCTTTACATTTATACTTGACAAATGCTATATAATGTGTTAAAATTTAAGTAAACTAATAATGTATAAACTGTACAATTTGTCCTTATTTTTAATGAAAGAGGCGTATTATATGAACAAAACAGAACAACTAAGCAATTTCAGTCCTGATACAAAAATGCTGATCAATGCCCTTACTCAGATTTATACTGTAAGTGTAAGTGTAAATTTGTCTCAGAATAAATATCACATCATAGACTGTGCTATTTTTAAACCTACTGATAATTATATGACAGGCGTTTATGACAATTTTATCAGACGACTGATTTCAGATATTCCGGAAAGGAGACAAAAAAGACAGTTTGAAGAAATGTTCAGCTGTAATGCTCTTATTGAAGCTTTTAAGTCAGGAAAAAACAAGGTTTCCATGCGACACCGTGAATCACATTTCAACGATGTGTCCTTCTGGTTTGAAACTACCGCCCATCTCAGCGAAGTTGATGATGAAATATATGCTGTACTTCATTTCAAGGAAATTGATGCTGAAATGAAGCAGATTAACAGTCTCAAAAAGGACTCCTTCTACAAAAAAGCTATCTTTTCAGATGATATTGTAACACTTTTTGAATGTAACATCTCACTCAATATCGTTACAAGTGACATTTATGAAATCACAAACGGAAATGAACGTGTCAAGACAGACGAAATGGGACTTGCTCCTCCGTTTACAGTAAATAACCTCATAAGAAAAATTCTTCTCACTACTGCCTCTGAAAATCACAACAATTACGAAATCGCAAATCAGCTCAACTGTGACCAGCTCATCAGCCTTTTTGAAAACGGAAACAGTACTCCTGAATATACTTTCTGGCTTAAACCTGAAAACGAACCTGACAAATGCTATAAAAATACATTCTACATCAGAAAAGACGAGGAAACCGGCGATATTATTGCTTTCAGCGTTCTGAAAGACATTACTCAGACGGTTATTGAAAAACAGGAACACGACTACAGAAAGATCGTTCTTGATGGTATTTCCGAAAACTATGACTGCGTATTCTCTGTCTCACTTTCTACATATGAGCTTACTATGTACAGTGCAAGTGATTTTTTCAAAAATCTGGGTATCTTTGAGCAAAGAGGCGACGAATTTGTAAAAAATACATTTAATGTTATAGAAAAAGTTGTTTATCCTCCTGACAGAAACCATGTCCGTGAATCACTCAAAAAGGAAAAAATTATAAGAGAACTTACAAACAATAAAGTTTACTGCATATGTTTCCGTATGATAGTAGGTGATGAACCGATTTATTATCAGGCTAAAATTACAAACCCGGACAACGAAAAATATCCTGATAATATTGTTGTTGCTTTCCATAATGTTGACATTGAAATGAGAGCTGAAGCAGAACATATTAAACAGCTCCAGATTCAGCAGAAAACAAATCTTCAGCAGGAAGCTATCATCAACAGCTTCTCCAACGACTTTGAAGGTCTTTACTATATCAATCTCGATACAGGCGATGCAATTATTTATCGTTCAACACCTGAGCTAAAAAGCAGACTTACTGATTTTAACAAGTATCAGAAATTTGACAAGGCAATGCTGTATTTTGCTGAAAATATCGTATGTGAGGAAGACAGACCTGCCTTTATCAGAGCAATTGACAGAAAACGTATTGAATTTGAACTTTCAAAAGCACCTTACTATTACATTAATTATCGTATTGATATGAACGGAAAATTACTCTATTACAGAACAAGAATTATCCGTGACAATGTAATAATGGGCAGCAATAACATCGTAATCGGTATTCAGAATGTCGATGAGGCTACAAGACATGAAATCGATCAGAACAGAACCATGGAAGCTCTCCATGAAAAACAGCGTAACTATCAGAAAGCTATCTTTTCTGACGCCATCGGTTTCTTTGAATGCAACCTTACAAAAAATCTTATCATAAGCGATATTTTTGAACTTATCGACGATGAATTCCAGATCGTTTCAAATACCGTAAACATGCCGATGCCGTTCAACTTCGACGACTTCCAGCACTGGTACACATCAACTCATGATGTTCCGAATTACAAGGACGTACTTTCACGCATAAACAGACAGTTCCTTATAAACAGCTATGAACAGGGCAATCATATGCCGGAAATATCTTTCTGGGCAACCACTCCATCAGGAACTGTAAAATGTCTGAGAAAACTCTATTTCCTTACAAAGGACGACAAATCCGGTGATATTCTTGCTTTAGTTATCGTAAAGGACGTAACCGAACAGCAGAGAAAAGCTGACGAACTCAAGGAAAAACGTGATATTATTGATGTCCTTGCAAGTGAATATACTTCCCTTTTCCTCGTAAATATGGATAACCTCAGAGTTAAACCGTATACACTCTATCCGGATATTGAAAAACGTTTTGGTGAGCATTTCACAAGTGGTGCTTATGACTATCTTGACCTTATAAATCTCTATCTCAATTATGTTATTTATGAAGAGGATATTGAACTTGTTGCAGAGGTAACTTCCATTGATTATATTAAGAATCAGTTCAGAAAAGTAAAATCATTCTCTGCAACACCGAGACGAATTGAAAACAATGAAATCCGTTATTACGAAATACAGTTTATCAAGGTTGGTGACTCACCTGAACCGAATGAATTTGTCGTAGGTATTGTCGATAAAAACGAACAGATCAAAAAAGAACTGGAAAATCAGCGTCAGCTTCAGATTGCAAAGCAGAATGCCGAAGCCGCAAACCAGGCAAAAAGTGCGTTCCTTTTCAATATGTCACACGACATCCGTACTCCTATGAACGCTATTATCGGTTTCACTTCAATGGCTCAGAAACATATCAACAACAAGGAACGTGTCAACGAATACATTGAAAAGGTCAAAGTTTCAAGTACTCACCTTCTCCAGCTCATCAACGACGTTCTTGATATGGCACGAATCGAAAGCGGTAAAATCTCAATTGAAGAAAAACAGGCAAACATCTATAAAAATTCAGATGAAGTTATCTCTATTATGCGTGAAACAGCGGTTGAACAGGAAATCAACCTTTCACTCGACATTCACGACATAAGAAATGAACACATTTATGCCGACGTACTTCACTTCAATCAGATTCTGCTTAATGTCATCAGTAACGCCATAAAGTATACAAAACCGGGCGGAGACGTTAATGTTTCAATCTATCAGACTCCTGATGAAAAGGAAGATTATGCATCATATGACTTTATTGTCAGAGACAGCGGTATCGGTATGTCACCGGAATTTTTAAGCCACATTTTTGAGTCGTTCACCCGTGAAAAAACCTCAACGGTAAGCGGTATCCAGGGAACTGGTCTTGGTATGTCAATCACGAAAAATCTTGTTGACATCATGGGAGGTAATATTGAAATCGACAGTGAACTCGGTGTCGGTACAACTGTTAAAATTCACATGTCATTCCGTATACAGAAAAAAGCACCTCCTAAGGTTCAGGAAAACACTGAACTCAATGATATGTCACTTGAAGGCATGAGAATTCTCCTTGTTGAGGATAACGAACTTAACAGAGAAATTGCAAAGGATATTCTTGAAGAAGTCGGTATCATCGTCGAAGAAGCAGAAGACGGCTCAATCGCTGTTGATATGGTTAAAAACTCAGACGAAAACTATTACGACCTTATTCTTATGGATATTCAGATGCCGTACATGGACGGCTATAAGGCAACTCAGGCTATACGTTCATTCGATAACCGTGAGCTTGCTGATATTCCGATTGTTGCCATGACAGCAAACGCCTTTGAAGAAGATAAAAACAAGGCTCTTGAATCAGGTATGAATTCACACCTTGCAAAGCCTATCAACATCGGCGAGCTTTTTGAAACACTCAAAATTTTCGGAACACGAAACAGATAAAAATTAATTCGGGCGACCATTGGTCGCCCGTTATAATAAAATATCAGTATTCTTTAAGTTTTCTTATGTACCTGAATGTTTCTTTTTCGCCCTTTTCTTTAAGCATCACAAGCAGACTTTCAATCAAATCAGACGTTTCCTGATTTATAAATCTGTTTTTCTTAGCACGGAGAAAATATTCAAGCGAAGATGCATCGGTATAATTTTCTTTCATGTAAATCTTGCTTGCCGCTACTCTGTCACAAAACATTTCCTTGACATATTTAAGCGGCATTTTAACAGGAATGAGCTTTTTTGTTACATGGCTGTAATCAACCCAGTACTCAAAGTGATGCTTGTTGCGTCCCTTGTGGTGCAGCCATGCATATGAAAAACCGTATTTTTCACGTTCTGCTTCATGGGGTGAACGTGTACCCTGATAAAATTTCACACCGCCGAAAAACTCGTCATAACTGTATTTTGACAGGTCGTGCAGAAGTCCCTGCAAAGGAATTCCTGCTTTGAAGCAATGTTTTATTACTGCGTGACGATGCTTTGTAATCGTCATAAAATGTTTAAAAAATCTGTTCATTTAATCACCCGAATTCAAAAGGAGTTTTATGAAATCAATAACTGTAAATGGTAAGGAACTGCTGTATGTGGTTCAGCGTAAATCCGTAAAAAACGTAAATATGCGAATGAAAGATGATGGTATTGTATATATTTCCGCAAACAATTCCGTACCGGATGAATATATAACCGCCCTCATTGAAAAATATGCCCTTAAATTTCTGAAACAGCTCGACACCCTTGAGGAAAAACACAAAACAGATGTGGATATTTCCGTAACAAAATATCTTGGCAATGAATACCCTGTCGAAGTCATCAAAAGCGAAAATGAAAACATTATTTTCGATGACGAAAAGTTTATGGTCTATACTCCTGATACGGAAAACAAGGACAAGATTCTTTCTGCTATTCTCAACTGGAAATCCGATAGATGTATGGATATTTTTTCCGATATGAACATGAAAGTCTGTGAAGAATTCCGTAATTCGGGATTTACCGTACCGCTGAGTATTGTCACCATCAAGTATATGAAAAGCCGTTGGGGCAGCTGTAATTATGTCAGTGGACGCTTTTCAATGAACCTCAGACTTATCGACTACCCTATTGAGTGTATTCACGCTGTTTTCTGCCATGAATATATGCACTATATCCATCAGAACCATTCC
>JAFQBO010000131.1 GCA_017416665.1 Oscillospiraceae bacterium | reverse complement strand
TTCGCAGAGCCTGAGAGCTTCTTTAAGCGAACGGATATATGCTATATCATCACCTTCATTCTGTGCAGTAAAGGCAAGAGTCATGTAATAGCCAAAGCGATGAAGTTCCGGAAGTACATCAGCATCCTCTGTATTTAACAGTTCAGGATTGTAAATATTCATTACATAGTCTGACAGAGTGCATACAAATGTATCAAAAAGTATTCCTCTGTCATCATAAGAAAGCGTAATTGCACCCTCAGCGGCAAATTCAAGAGCTGTTACCATGAAATAAAGCTTCTTTATGCTGTCAGAGAAATCCTCAATGTCAAAATAATCAAGTGCTGTTTTGGAATATTCATAGTAACCATCATATATAACTCTAAGGTTATCTCTGATTTGCTTATGACTCATTCTGTCAATTGGTACTGACAAATCAGCATTATGCTTCATACCAAGATATAATGCAACGGCATAACCGTCATTCCAGTCTTCAACCGAATCCACGAATTCCTGTATTTCAGCTGAAATATCATTTTCCTCTTCATCAGCTTTTACAAGCTTCATAAGGTCGATGTATTTTCCTTCAACGCCCGATTCAATCATTGCGTTCATGAAGTCTTCACGTTCTGAAAGATGTTCAAGATAGTACTGCTGCATGAGATAAAGTACAAATTTTGTTTTATCTTTATCATTAAAGCTCAATATATTTTTATATATTGTTGCAATATGCGAATAATCCTTTGACTTTTCAACAAGATCACGAATGACATTTAAAATCATTTTTAGATGCTCAAAAGTCATATCATCAAGATCAACCTTATCAAGAGCTTCAAGTGCTTCATCATACTTTTTCAGGTTATATGCACACTTTGCCATGTTAATACACTGTTCCTCATAGTCAAAAGGTGTCAGTCCTCTGAGAGAACAGCTTCGCAGCATTGTTAAATCAAGTTCATCATTTTTATACTTCTGATAATACTCAAAATATTTTTTTAGATATTCATAAGCCTTATCGTAGTCTGTTAAATCTGTTTCGCTTGAATAAAGAATTACAGCAAGCCTATATATGGTTATAGTTGAAACAAGATTTTTAAATTTCTCATTATCCAGATATTCATTAATATATTTTTCCGCTTCATTGTATTTACCATTTGACATATAGAATGAAATTATATCAGGATATACAGATACACCATATGCATTATCCATGTTTTTTAAAGCTTCATTGTAATATTCAAGGAAAAATTTTTCTCTTTTTTCTAACGAACCATATTCCTTGTCACCAACTGATGATGAAACAATGTGACTAAGCGTTCTTATATCTGTAGGATTTTTTTTGTATTCTTCAATTAAAAGATTCATATTTCTTGCTGCTTTTTTTTCACGCTGAGCTTTATTTTCGTAAGCATAACCATAATGATGTAAATATGTTGAAAAATATCCATGTGGTTTTGGCTGAGGTAACCATTCATGTATCGCATCATGAAATTCAGTATCTTCGGTAAGCTTTACAAATCTTGGAGCAAAAAACTGATCAAATGCTTTCTTTTTGCCATGTTGATAATTAAGAAGCGGTATACTTGCCGAATTATACTTTTTCCAGAGTTTTGGAATAGAAAAGAACTTTATTATTTCCTCGCAATCATTATCCAGATACTCATCAGCATCTATAAACATAAACCACTTGCCTTTTGCTTTTTTCAAACCATGATTTCTTGCAGCAGCAAAGTCATCACACCACTCAAAATCATACACCTTATCAGTATATTTAAGTGCAATTTCCTTTGAACGGTCAGTTGAACCCGTATCAACAATTATAAGTTCACTTGGAACATTATCAAGTAATTTCTTTAATGCAGAAAGACAATTTTCAAGATGTTTCTCTTCATTCTTTACAATCATTCCAACTGACAGAATTATTTCACCGGGTTTATTATTTAATTCATCATCATTTAAAACAACTTTTCTTTTTATATTTGATTTCATCAAATTTCTCCTTATTTTTTACTATATTAAAACCTTCAAGATGTTGAAAATTTTAATTCAGTAAATAATATTAAATTTAAATAACCCGCCCTCTTTTAAAGGACGGGTTATGAAGTTTATGAAACTAATTTGTAAACAAAATTCACAGACTTTACAGAAATAGCAATTACTGTAAGAGTGAAAGTACGTTCTGTGGCTGAGTATTTGCCTGAGCGAGCATAGCCTGAGCAGCCTGCTGGAGAACGTTGCTCTGTGTATAGCTCATCATTTCCTTAGCCATGTCTGTATCACGGATACGGCTGTTAGCTGTTTCCATATTTTCCTTAGCTGTATCAAGGTTATTGATTGTGTAATCAAGTCTGTTCTGTGTAGCACCGAGCTGAGCTCTCTGGAGAGAAACTTCATCGATAGCATCACGGATTTTTTCAGCTGACTTAGAAGCAATAGCCTGATCAGAAATATTAACA
>JAFQBO010000130.1 GCA_017416665.1 Oscillospiraceae bacterium | reverse complement strand
GCGCTGCCCCTCGACCCCGCAAACTTTTGAAAAAAGTTTGATCAAAACTTTTAGTTTTGTGAATACAGACTTTTTCGACAAACTGAGGAGAAGTATCTCAATACTTCTCCTTAATTTTTATTATATCTGAATTTGATTTTTCCGCTTGTCTTTTTTACTGATATGCAGAATTTTACTTCGTATAGTCAGCATTACGACACCTGAAATAATTACTGCCGCAGAAACAACCCACAATATTATATCGTTTCTGGTTGCATAAATTTCGCTGTATGGAATATATCCTATAACAAGCTGATTATTGCAGAAATCAAAATGAAGCAATACATCTTCACCGTTTATTTCACAGTCAAAAAACGCTTCTTTCCCAAAAAAATCTTCATGAAGGTTAAAATGAGAAGGCTTACCGATCATGTTTTCATCTGTATGGGCAATATAATTCATAGTTTCATTGTCAATCAAAGCAACAGAACCTGATCTTAAAATCGGAACACCTGCAAAAATATCCGAAATATTCATCATTTTCAAGAGTGTTTCAACATTTTCAGAAATATATTCCAGCTGAATTACACCTGATTTGTCAAGTCTTGAACAGCCTACAATGATTCTTGGTATATCACCGGAAACGTCAATTTCTGCTGACGAAAAAAGCTTGTTTGTCGTACCTGCACTGAAAATATCTGTAAATGTGCTTTCATCATAAAAGGAGCCTGTTGAAATTTCAAGATGCATATTTTCATCATAAAAGCTTATTGCCTCAGCACCAATCATCATGCGGAGTTCTTCAAGCTGTAGTTCATCCTGTATTATGTCCGGATTTTCAGAAAGCATTACAGCCAGTGCTCTTGCCCTTGATTTATATTCATCGGAAATAGTGTCTGAAACAGACTTGTATTGTATTTCTTTTTTATAAAGAGTTTCACTTATATATTCCACACGGCTTTCCAGTATTTCCTTTATGTTGTCTTTTTCGACTACACCTACAACATACCACGAAAAAAATGCCATTACAAGACAAGCGGCAGACGTTGCGGCTGTAACCGCCCTGTATATTTTTTTTCTCACGCCATCACCTGAAATTTTTCAGTTTTTCATAGCTTTCATCACTTAAAATATGTTCAATTTTACAGGCATCCTGTTCAGCAACCGTTTCTGAAACGCCCAGTACATCAACAAAGAATTTCTTGATTGTTGTGTGACGCTCGTAAATAGACTCGGCAAGTCTGAGACCTTCACCGGTAAAAGCGATATAGCCGTTTGAATCTACAGTTATATAACCATTTGTTTTTAAAATTCCGACAGCTCTGCTCACACTCGGTTTTGAATAATTAAGCTCATTGGCAATATCTATGGAACGGACATTTCCGGTTTTTCTCATAAGAAGTAATATGGTTTCGAGATAGTCTTCTCGTGATTCGGTTTTATTCATAGTAAATTACTCTCCCGTATAAAATAGATCTATTAATATTGTAACATAAAAAAAGATTTTTTTCAACTTTTTTATGAAAATTATATATGACAATTTATTTATTTTTTCTTCATATATTGACATATCAAGAATATTGTGGTATAATGTATAAGGAGATTTAGCGTATTAAGCGTATTGCTATGGAGGATTGATTAAATTCTGCAAAATTTTCTGTGAAATTTATTCAGTACTTCATTATTAAAATTAAACCTCGCATGGATTGTACAGAATGTCATTCAATCCCTGTGCGGTGTTTTTTATGCTTATTTCCGAAAAAAATAATAAAGGGGTTATTTCTTATGAAGGAAGCCATATCAAATGTTATGCTGTCCGACTATGGGTATCTTTTGTATCTGGCACTCATACTGTTCAGTACAAAGCTTTTCGGACTTCTCACAAAACGTATTCAACTGCCACAGGTTGTAGGTGCGCTTGCTGCGGGTCTTGTTCTCGGACCTGCATGTTTCGGACTTGTTACCGAAACGGACTTTATCAAGTGTGTTTCAGAAATCGGTGTTGTTGTCCTGATGTTTACCGCAGGACTTGAAACAGACATCAAGGAAATGAAAAAGACAGGACTTGCATCACTTGTTATTGCAATACTCGGTGTTATTGTACCGCTTGGTGCAGGCTGGGCTATTTCAACCATATTCAACACTGAAGAAACTGCCGGTATGTCAAGTGTTCTTATGCAGAATATCTTTATTGGTGTTATACTTACAGCCACTTCCGTTAGTATTACTGTTGAAACACTCAAGGAAATGGGTAAACTTTCAAGCAAATCAGGTAATGCAATTATTGGTGCGGCTGTAATCGACGATATTCTGGGTATCATTGTACTTACAGTAATCACTTCAACTGCCGGAAGCGGAGGAGAAGGTTCAGGCGGCGGTGATATACTTATGACTGTAATTAAAATTATTCTCTTCTTTGTATTTGCAATTATTGTTGCACTCTTGTTCAATTTCATATTCAACAAGTGGTCAGGACGTTCTAAAAAGGATCTCAGAAGATACGTTATCATTGCATTTGTTTTCTGCCTTATCATGTCATTCTCAGCTGAATATTTCTTTGGTGTTGCAGATATTACAGGTGCGTTCGTTGCGGGACTTGCTCTCTCAAACGGACCACGTGCAAATTATCTGAACAACAGATTCGGCACACTTTCATATATGCTGTTATCACCTGTTTTCTTTGCAAGCATCGGACTTCAGGTTGTACTTCCTGAAATGAGTATGTCAATCATTTTATTCTCACTGCTTTTACTTGTTGGTGCAATTCTTTCAAAAATTGTTGGTTGCGGACTTGGTGCGAAGCTGTGCAGATTTTCAAACAAGGACAGTATCAGAATCGGTGCCGGAATGGTTTCACGAGGCGAAGTGGCACTTATTGTTGCAAGTAAGGGTGCGGCTGTCGGACTTATGAAGGATGAATATTTTGCTCCTGTTGTAATTGTTGTCGTTGTTACGACTATCATTACACCAATCCTCCTTAAATTTGCATATAAATCCAAAAATGGCGAAGATGAATCTGAAATACAGACACCGGCAGCTGAAACCAAATAATAACATGAGCTCAGTTCTTTTGGACTGAGCTCTTTTTTTATTGGATGTGCTTCTGAACGAATACTTTGGTTAGTAATGGTTGAAATTAAAATGAAATTATGGTATTATGAAAATGCAGGAGGTGGTTGAATGATCAGGATTGCTATTGTGGATGATGATAAAAAAATATGCAATCAAGTAGAAAACTATTTAATTAAAATAGCTAAAGAACAAAGTATTACCATTGATACAGAAGTTTACTACAGTGGAGAAGAATTATGTAAACAGCTTCAGAATAATGAATTTTTTGATTTGATTTTTCTTGATATAGAAATGAATGAAATTTCCGGATTGGAAGCAAGTAACACAATAAGAAATATCATGAAAAATGAATCAACGCAAATTGCGTATATATCCGGTAATAAAGAATATGCAATAGAAATATTCGAATTTGACCCGCTTTATTTTCTACATAAACCACTTGATTACGAAGGAATCAGAAAAGTATTCATAAAGCTTATGAACAGACTGCATTTAAAAGCTGAGGCTTTTTCATATAATGTGAAATATGATACAGTTAAAGTTCCTATAAAAGATATTATTTATTTTGAAAGTAATGACCATCAGATAATAATTCACTATTATCAACAAAGCAATTATAAAAAAGATACATTTTACGGAAAACTTGACCATATACAACATCAACTTGAAAATCTTATTTTTTTAAGAATACATAAAGCGTATCTGGTAAACTCAATTCACGTAAAAAAATATACATATGAAAATGTGCAAATGTCAACCGAAGCCATACTTCCAATTGCACAGTCAAAGCGAAAAGATATTCGTATGGCTCAACTAAATATGGATTAAAACAAGGGGGTTTTTATGGAAATAACAAGTTATAACATTGCGTTTTTATTCTCAGAAATATTTACAATTTATTCTATCAAGTCTTTTTATGATATTTTTCATAAAATAAAAAAAGGTTGGCATTGGTTTGCATTCGGTACGTATTTTTTATATTTTGCTGTTACAGTATTACTTCATTTTTTTGTAAGTGTTCCTTTTGTCAATATGGGTGCAAATATCCTTTTGTTATTTTGTATATCGTTATGTTATGAATCAAGTATGCAAAGAAAAATTTTAGCTGTATTTGAATGTTATGTTATAATGTTTGCAGCCGAAATACTTATATCAGCCTTGACAAAAAGTGCATATATTGAACCACTTCAAAAATATGAGTACGAAAATATTCCGGGTTTGTATTTGTCAAGGATGATGATATTTTTTGTTGTTTTAGTTATACGACGGATAATGGATATGAAAAAAAATAAGGATTTGCCGTACATGTTGTGTTTGGCTTCTTTGACAGTACCGATTATAACAATTTCAATAGAATTGATTTTTACTTCTATAAGCGGAGCAACAACTCAGTTGGTAATAATATCTATGATTTTGTTATTTGCTGTAAACATGATGGTTGTATTTTTATTTAATTCACTTGCAAAATATTATGAAAATTCGTTAAAATCTGTAATACTTGAACAGGAAAGAGAATATTATCATAATCAATGTAAATTAATGCAGAAAGCAACAGAAGATGTTCGTTCATTTAAACATGATATATCCAATCATTTTACTGTAATTAAAAATTTGTTGAAGGATGAAAAAGAAGAACAGGCATTTTCTTACATTCTTGAATTAACAGATAATAATATGACAAATTCTGTCGTGTATTCAGACACAGGAAACGCAGTTGTCGACAGTATTATCAATTATAAATTGTGCAATGCCGAATTAAATAACATAACAGTATCAACAGATCTTATAATCCCAACAGAGCTTCCTGTTGAAATTATGGATATATCGGCAATACTGACTAATTTATTGGATAACGCTTTACAGGCACTTCAGAAAATAGAAGAAAACAAAAAACTTGACATAAAAATGTCATATAAAAAAGGTGTGCTTAAAATAAGTATATGTAATACCTATAACGGCATTGTAAAATATGAAAATGGTGAAATGATAACAACCAAAGAAGATAAAACAGAGCATGGTTATGGTATTCGTAACATAGAGACAATAGCAGAAAAATACAACGGCATTTATCATATTAAACATGATAAAAAGATTTTTCAGTCAGAAGTTTTAATCTATACAGGGTGAAAAACTGTAAGTTTCGTCAACAAAACTGTAAGTTTCGTAAACTTCCCGCACAAACAATGAAGATGTGGTACAATATGGGTACTGAAAGAACATTGTTTGAAGGGGAGTTTTCTTTATTCAATGGTAAATTATAGCTTTATTTTTACGCAAAGGAAAAATGTAAATTAAGAAAGGATGATTTCTATGAAAAAAATGAAAAAAATTTTAGCCGTTTTATCATCTGTATCAATGATGCTTGGCACAATGGGAATGAGTACATTTGCAGATGAAGTTAGAAATGAGTATGGCCGTACTTTATCTGAGCAGGCTTTATATGATGCTGAAAATGCAAAAGAACAGCTTGCTGAACTTTTGGCAGAACTTGAAGAAATGGGTTATACTGAAAATGAACAAACAAAATTTTTAGAAAGCTATATTGATGG
>JAFQBO010000129.1 GCA_017416665.1 Oscillospiraceae bacterium | reverse complement strand
TGCAAGAAAAAGCGTCCCCTTACTTTGGTCGTACTCAAATTTGCCTGCCGATTTAATCGGCACGAACTTTAATTTTGAGGTTTTTCTACAGTCTGACGGGCTGATGTTTGCATCAGTCCGTATTTTTATGTAATTTACAATGGTCGATGTAGGCGCCCGAAGGGAAGTGCCCTTGGGGTACGCAAGTAAGCCTGCAAAATTTCGCCTTGTTCTTATTAAAATTATGCTCGAAAATCTATGCACAAATCCTATTGGTACAAGTTCTAAAAAATACGGAACCTCAAATAAAAATGAAGTTCCGTATTTTGTCTATTGGAATAAGAAGAATGAAAATATGGCGTATATTATACTGCTTTCAGTTCAACAGCAGCCCATCCTTCGCATTCAGCGTTATTAACCACCTCAAACCCTGCACTTACAACGGCATTTACAACCTCATCTTTTCTTTCGGTAATAATGCCTGAGATAATCAGAGTACCGTTATCCTTTATTTTCCTTCTGAAAATATCCTTCATGGCGATAAGGACATCAGCGACAATATTTGCTGTAATAACGTCATAACCGTCACCGATTTTTTCATCAAGCTCCTTGTTTGAAATAACATCACCGCAATAGGCTGTGTACTTCATAAAAGGAATATTGTTTTTCTGAGCATTTTCAGAGGCTGTTTCAACGGCGTTCTGCTCAATATCAACAGCAGTAACGCTGTCTGCACCCATAAGCATTGCACCGATTGACAGGATACCGCTTCCGCATCCCATATCAAGAATTCTGTCGCCCTCATGCATTGACTTTTCAAGAAGTTCAAGGCACAGACGTGTTGTATTGTGCTGACCTGTACCGAAGCTTGAAGCAGGGTCTATTTCAAGAACGATTCTGTTATCAGTATTTTTGTACTCTTCCCATGATGGTTTTATAAGTAATTTTTCACCGACTTTAAGCGGTTTGAAGTACTGTTTCCAGTTGTTTGCCCAGTCTTCTTCACGGACATTTTCAATTTCAGCTTCAAGTCTGCCGAACATGTTTTCCGTGTCGTTTTCCTTCATTTTTTTAAGCATTGAGCGAAGTGAAACAAGCATTTCAGAACCCTGTGCATTATCCGGAATATAAACCGTAACACATGTTTCACAGTTACTCAGATTCATAAGATCATCTTCAATGTAATCCCATTTGCCGTCTTTGTTTTCAAGAAATTCCTTAAAGTCTTCCGCATCCATTACGGCAAAACCTTTTATTCCTATGTCCATGAGTGAGGCACAGAGTATGTCCACACCTTCTGTTGCCGTATAAATATTTACTTCTTTCCAGTCCATTTTATCAGTTTCCTTTATTGATTATTTTCAGCAGATATACTGAATCCTTTTCATCTATAAGATTGTCTCCGTTTGCGTCAAGGAGATAATGCTTTTCGTAATTTATTGTTTCAGGATTTGCGATGTAATTGTTAAGCATAATCAGATCTCTTTTTGTGAATTTACCGTCTCTGTTTACATCGCCCTTGACAAGAGGAAGTGAAGAGTTTTCTGATGCCGCTGTAGTAGTTGTTGTTGTTGTCGTTGTTTTGGATGGTGCTGTTGCAGCTACAGTTGTTACAGCAGGTGTTTCCGCTGCGGCACCTGTATA
>JAFQBO010000128.1 GCA_017416665.1 Oscillospiraceae bacterium | reverse complement strand
TGGAACGACTAGGAACACCCGAAGATGTGGCAAATACTGTTGTTTTTCTGGCGTCTGACAAGAGTGCTTTCATAACAGGACAGATTATCGGCGTAAATGGTGGATTTGTTATTTAAATTTGCGTAAGCATAATGGTTATAATGCATAAATAAATTTTGACTTTATACAAGAAATTTATAATCGTTATAGAAGTTTAACAAAAAAAACACCGAAAATTTAAAAGCCTATTGAAGTTTGAATTTGGTTGTGCTAATATTGAGTACAGATAAAGCAAATTTTTTCAGAGATAAAGCGAGGGGCAAAATGAAAGAAAAAATTTTAAAATTTGCGGAAAAGGTAAAAAAACCGATAAACAAGCTCAATACAAAGCGTAATGACAACACGGAACGCTTTAAAATGACAAATATTCTGCTTTCGGTTATCTTTCCGTTTTTTATCGTGTGCATGGCTGAAATCAATCAGCACAAGTATCCGTCAAAGTTCATAATTTTCTGTGCGGAACGACCGACTGTAATGCTTTTTAACTTTTTTATGGCATGGCTGATTTTCGGCGGGCTTATGCTTTTGTTTAAAAAAGCATGGATTGCGGTAATTATTCAGTCATTCGGCTATATGGCACTGAGTATAACAGAGCTTTTCAAATTCGGCACTAACGGAAATCATCTTATCATGACCGATATGAAGCTTGTAAAGAGTGTTAAAAGCCTGACATCATTTGCGTACATAAAAATAACACCTATACTTATAACATACGTTTCTATAGTTGTTCTGTACGCACTGGCAGTGTTCTGGTTCAATCCTAAACTTAAAATGAAAATCGTAAAACGAATTGCACCGGGTATTGTATGCCTTGCAACATGTGTATGTATTATTGTAGTTCCTGCGGTTTCAAAGCCTGTTTATTCACTTTTTGATGTGGATCAGACTGTTGCAAGCAATGCATTCAAGCTTAATGAAAAGTTCGACAACAACAGTTTTCTGGCGTTTTTCTGTCAGACAGCGTCAGAAAATCTTTCAAATACACTTGAAGAACCTGAAAATTACAATGAACAGACAGTTTCAACAATTATGGATGTAGATGTTGAAACTACAGGTTCAGATAATGTAAAACCAAATGTCATCATGATTATGTCAGAAGCATTTGCGGATTTCAGACGTTTTGAGGATAAGCTTGATCTGGATTTCGGTGATACCTATGCAGGTTTTGACAATGTGGCAGAACAGGGATACAGAGGTACAGCTGTAGTTCCTACTTATGCAAGCTGGACTGTAAGAACAGAATTTGAACTTAATTTTGGTCTGCCTGTACGTTCAATCAATGATCCGAATATGCCACAGAGGGTTTTACTTGACAGAGCACAGCCTACAGTTGCATCATATTATAAGGACTGGGGCTATTCAACAGCGTATGTTCACCCGTTTTTAAGCAGTTTTTACAGCAGAAACAGAGTTTACGCAAATTTTGGCTTTGACAAACTTATTTTTGATGAAGACTTTACTGTACCTGTAAATTATTATGGTACATACATTGAAGACAAAACTGTTTTCAATCAGATCGAAAAGCTTATATCAGATACTGATGAACCACTGTTTTTACACACAACAACAATGCAGAATCATCAGCCTTACGATCAGGGCGTAAATCCTGAGGACGAAATGGGTAATTACCTTACCTGGATTGACCATACCTGTGATGACTTTGAAGCATTTATAAATAATTTAAAGGCTCTTGATGAACCGACTGTTGTTGTTATGATAGGCGATCACTATCCGTCTCTCAAGGGTGAAGACAGCGTTTATGACAAGCTCGGTATAAACGGCAATAACTGTAGTGTGCTTTATGAACAGCCGTTTGTTGTATGGGATAACTGCGGTCTTGACTACAGCAGTATGCCAGAGGAAACAGTTTCTGCATTCTATATTCCATATCTTGTGATGGATCTTATTGATACTCCTCGTGACAGCTTTATTCAGGCTATGATGGATAAGATGGATACACTTCCTGTTTATTCAACAAACTATAACCCGAATATCGGAAAAGACAATGAACTTGACGTTCTTACATATGACAGAATTTTAGGCGATATTATTTCGTCAAATGCAATTCCTGATGAGCTTTATGAAACAGCTGAGGAAGCAGAAGAATAAATAACACTTTTTAAAGTGAAAGGATAAAAATATGAAGGAAATCAAAATCGGTACAGTTGGTACAGCAGAAACAACAGTTACAAAAGAAAATCTTGCAGTTACTGTCGGAAGTGGTTCACTTGAAGTTTTCGCAACACCTATGATGGCGGCACTTATGGAAAAGGCAGCCTGCAACGCTCTTGCGGCATCACTTGAAAATGATGAAACTACAGTAGGTACAAAGCTTGAAATTACTCATGACAGTGCTACACCTGAAGGAATGAATGTAAAAGCTACAGCTGAGGTCTTCGCTGTAAACGGACGTGAAATTGTATTTACAGTAAGAGCTGAAGATTCATGCGGTAATATCGGCAAGGGTCTTCATAAGAGATTTGTTGTCTATGCTGAAAAATTTATGAACAAAACAAAATCAAAAGCATAAATGAAAGGACGCCTGAGGGCGTCCTTTAGTTATAGAAAAGAACTATAAATTTATATTTGTCGGTGTTTTTTTATTTTGAAAAATTTCTGTAGGGGCGAGCATTGCTCGCCCGCAAATCAGATATAATACAAACGGGCGACCATTGGTCGCCCCTACTACCTTGTAACACTTAAAACTTTATGATAATGTAGGGTGCGGCGCCTTCGACGCACCGTCAATTATCATGTTT
>JAFQBO010000127.1 GCA_017416665.1 Oscillospiraceae bacterium | reverse complement strand
GAATTGAAAAACAGCCCAGTGGGCTGTTTTTCAAGAGGGGACGCTTTGCAAGAGAAAGCGTCCCCTTACTTTGGTCGTACTCAAGTTTGCCTGCCGATTTAATCGGCACGAAATTTTAATTTTAGGTTTTTCTACAGTCTGGCGGACGATCAACGATCGTCCTTTTTTCTGTTTTAATGAATACCAACTTTTTTATCCTTAAAATCTTCAAGTCTTGCCTCATATGCCTTGATGGTCTCAGGTTCAAAAGCAAGTGTTCTTTCCTTACCGCAAAGCTTATGCAGAAGTTTTTTTGTAAAGTACGGATTTAAAACAAGCAGCGGACCTAAAAGGTAAGTACCATAAAAATTATTCTTCACATAACCCTCAGTAAACTCCTGTTTATTCATCGGAACACCCTTGGTCATCTTTACAAAAGGAGTTAATCCCTCCCCTGCAAAACCTTCAGTAAACTGTGCTCTGAAAGAAGTAATTTCAATGTCTTCGTAATTTCCGAGTACAAGACCGCTGAAACGATGCAGCATATCCCTTTTTGCATGAAAATCGTTTATACCGAGACATTCCACTTCCGTACCATCAACGTCAGTAATTTTCTTTCCGAAAACCTCGTGCGAGTTACCTGTCATAAGAAAAATCACGCCTTTTTCTATAAGTTCCTCAATACGCTTTTTATATGGTTTAAGACGTTTTACAACTTCAACCTGCGTGTTTTCGGTCATAGGACCCATATAAATCATGTTTACATCATGATCGACAAAGTACGGCTTGTCATTAAGTGCTGTTTCCACATATTCAGCCTCAGGCAGACAAAGCTTTAAATAACGCATATTTCCGCTGTCGCCGAAAAGATTGCATACTTCCGGAAAAAGTTCTTCTATTACAATACTCATACATTTTCTCCTTCTGTGTTATTCAAAGCTTTAAGCTGCTGTTTTATTGTATTAAGCGACTCTGTATTGAAAAGATCATACATAATAATAATTTTATCAACAAGCTCCGGCTTTAACAGACTGACTGTATCCGTTTCACTTCTGCAACAGAAAATCTTCTGCTTGTCCACGCCTGCAATAAGCAGTCTAACCATATAATCGTCTGCTCTTTTTCCGCCTACGATAATTTGTTTTATATCTGAACCTTTAAAGAATTCAAAGTCTGTTTCGTAGATCCATGCAATATTTTCAGATGTACGTTTTGCATCATAGAGATCTTCAAGGATCATGATGACAGCCTTGTCGCCACTTTCTTTTCGTACAAAATCACATACGCCCGAACAAGCAACAGGATTCTGACCTTTTGCAAGTGAAATAATAACTTCCTTGTCACCGAGTCTGTAGCTGTCATAACGAGTTTTAACAACTTCAACCTTTGACATTGACTTTGAAACCTGCTCATATGAAAGACCAAAGCTTCTTGCAAAAGTAACCGCCGCACCAACGTTATAGAGGTCGGTAATACGATTGTTAGGGAGCTTGTAGCGTTCTTCTTTTCCGTTATGCATGATAACAGCCTCACCGTTTTCGCTTGCTGTTACTTCAAAATCAATTTCAGGCGATTTAAAACCGCAGCTGCATGAAGCACGTCCGATATGGTTGTAGTGTCTGAACGAAAAATCGAGTCTGTTTCCACACTCAGGACAGTTCACTATATCACAGATTATATTGTCCAGTGTAGGATTTTCTCCATCAAGCTTTGTAATACCGAAATGTGTTCTTTCGTTTCCTTTGGCAAGTCGGTTGCTTATAAGGTCATCGCCATTTAAAATCATTTTTGTTTTTGATGGAATGTTACTGTTTAAAATATTGAAAATAAATTCAGTATGTGCATTACGTTTCATCGAGTCACGCTGAAGATTTGTACAGACAAGCCAGTCCGGTTTTACATTCGGCAGTACTCTCGGTGCACTTCTTTCATCAACCTCAAGCACGGCTGTGTTCTTTTTAAAACCACCGCTGAGTGTACAGTTATCCAGAAAAAGTGACGCAATACCTGTATCTACATTTCCGCCAAAACTGTTGTTCATTATGTCAAATCCGTTGTCTGTCAGAATATTGTTAATCATGTTTGAAACGGTTGTTTTACCGTTTGTGCCTGTAACAGCAATAACGGTTTCAGGCATGTCAAAGTGCTTTAATAAGTCCGGATAAAACATAAGCATTATTTCACCCGGAAGATTTGTTGCATTGCGTTTCATCATACGCATAAGCTTTATCAGAACTTTTGCACCTATTACCGATATATAGAATCTTAATGGTTTTTTCATCTCATATCCCCTGTTTTTTAAACTTTTTATCATGAGTCGTTATGGTTATACTCTGCTATTACATAATATCATTTTTGACGTAAAATGTCAAACTAAACAGACAAAAAATAATATTTTATCGCAGTATTTGCAAAGTTTATTGAGGGAGACCCTTTTGAAAAATGGTCTCCCTCAAACTCCCTCCCGAAAACTTCTGTTTAAATTTACGCCCTATGGGATTTATCCCATAGGGTGGAAATTTCAGTAAAAGTCTTTGGAAAGGGGTTCGGGGAAAACCCTTTCTTCAGAAAGGTTTGCCCCGATAGATTTCGCATATATTACGATAAACTATTATACTTGAAAATTTTATGAAAATGGTGTAACATTTCAGATGGTTGAATCGTATTAATGGTGAAGTACTTCAAAAAGCAGTGGAGGTGAAGTTGTGGAGAAAATGCATATGGAGCAGATGTACGAAAAATACAGTGACACTGTTTTCCGTACTGCCTATTCAATCGTTAAGAACATTTCCGAGGCAGAAGACATTACATCAGACGTATTCATAAAGTTTTTTACATACGAAAAGGAGTTTGAAAACGAAGAACACGAAAAAGCGTGGCTGATACGAATTACAATAAACAAGTGCAAGGACATGTTCAGATCATTCCGTATAAAAAACCGAGTTACACTGGACAGCTGGCAGGCTTACTGTGAAACAGAAGAAGAATCGGCGGTTTTTGATGCCGTTATGAAACTACCCGAAAAATACAGAATTGTAATTCACCTGTTCTATTTTGAGGGTTACTCAACAGACGAAATTGCTGAAATGATAAAAGTCAGAGGGCAGACTGTCCGCACAAGACTTTCAAGAGCAAGAAACATGCTTAAAAAATCACTTGGAGAGGAGTTATGTTTATGAAAATGAATAATTACAATAACGTTTTAAACCGTATACACCCAAATGAAAATCTTGAAAATGAGATTATTGAAAAATGCATAAATACGGAATCAAAAGCATTTAAAAAGAGACGCTTTGCACCT
>JAFQBO010000126.1 GCA_017416665.1 Oscillospiraceae bacterium | reverse complement strand
GGGTAATCAAGATGTTGTGAAGAAAGCACATGCCAATTTAAAACAACAACTTGAGTATACCTTCCTTAACGTCCAGATGAATAATGAACGATTGATTGAAAAGGAAACAAGATACAGAATAAGATACGCACCTACGTTTATACACGCAATTCCCTTTATCAGAAATCCCATTCCGACGCCTGAATAGAACAGATCACCCATGAACATACCAACAACAACGGCAATATCCATAACAATCCAGTGTGCAATAAGGTTACGTTTATTAAGGTAAATGCCGCCCATTGCCATTGATGCAAGCATAAGCGGAAACATACCGTGAAGCTCGTGCTTTGATACGGAAATCAATACTATTATAAGCAACTGAAACTGCGTAAGAAAAGTCCCCATAACTATCAGTGACGTCTTATTCTGTATAATAAAAATCGTTGCCGCCGCCGCAAGACCTGCTGCTGCGGTAATTGCACCCGTAATCATAGAACCGGACACAAAATTGATAACTCCGAATAAAAAACAGACCACAACAAGTATAATTGAATGAATCTTAACTATTCCTTTGTTGATTGAACTTGTGAGATCGTATGTAGTATTGCCTTAGTTGTTTTGCATAAGACACACCTCTTTATCAGTATAATATTTAAACAATTCTCTGTGAACTGTTCTATGTTTTCTATTTTATCATATTTTTCGATTTATGTCAACTTATACAAAAAAATTATCTGTTAGAAATTTAAAATGCAAATTTATGATAAATACATAAGTATAACTCATATAGAAACAAGAAAACACAGCCATGTAAAATACAAACATAAACCGTTCCGGCACAACGCCGACCGGAAATGTTAAAAATTATCTCAAAAGTATTGCAATTTGACAGTGAAATATGTTATAATAACATTTATGGGTTATATTTTTCAAAAACAAGCAATTAAAAGTTGTTGAAAATAGCCAATAAAAATAATTACGGAGGGAAAAATGAAGGAATTTTTTCAGCTTCTTCTGAAGCTTGATTTCAAATCGCTTTTCTTTACACCTACTGAAAACGGCTTTCTGAAGTTCTTCAGATACTGCTTTGTAGGCGGCATTGCATTTATTGTCGATTACGGCGTTTGTGCGGCAGTCTTTTACCTTATGGGTGACACAAAGCTCAGTACTGTTGTCGGAACAACGGCAGGTTTTGTTTTCGGTCTTATTGTAAACTTTCTTCTGTCAAAGAAGTTTGTATTTACTGAAGATGCCAAAACAGGTGCAAAAGGCGAATTTCTCTGGTACACAATAATAGGTCTGATAGGATGGGGACTGAGTGTGCTTCTGATGCTTGTATGCACAGAATGGCTTTTCTCCATGAATCAGTACATATCAAAAATCATTGTTGCAGTAATTGTACTTGTATATAATTTCCTTGCAAGAAAAATACTGCTTTACTAATTTTATTAAGGAGAATAAAAAAATGGAAAATGTAATTGTAATCGGTGCAGGTCCTGCGGGACTTACCGCAGCATACGAGCTTATGAATCAGGCTCCTGGCGCATACAACGTTACCGTTCTTGAAGAAACAAATGAAATAGGCGGTATTTCAAAAACCGTAAGATACAAGGGCAACCGTATGGACATGGGTGGTCACCGTTTCTTCTCAAAAATGCCTGAAGTTAATGAATGGTGGAACAAAATGCTTCCTATGCAGGGCAGTCCGAGTTTTGACGATATTCTGCTTGAACGTGAGGTTCCGCTCACATCAAACGGTCCTGACCCTGAAAAAACAGACAGGGTAATGCTTACAAGACACCGTGTTTCAAGAATTCTTTTTGATGATAAATTCTATGACTATCCTGTAACACTCAAGCCGGAAACAATCAAGAATTTCGGTTTCTTCACAACTATGAAGGTTGGTTTCAGCTATCTTGCCTCGGTATTCCACAAGCGTCCTGAAAACAATCTTGAAAATTTCTACATAAACTGCTTTGGTAAAAAGCTCTATTCAATGTTCTTTGAATACTACACTGAAAATCTCTGGGGCAGACATCCGAGTGAAATCGACGCTTCCTGGGGTGCACAGAGAACAAAAGGTCTTTCTATTGTCGGT
>JAFQBO010000125.1 GCA_017416665.1 Oscillospiraceae bacterium | reverse complement strand
TTCTACAGTCTGGAGGAGCTTAAAATCAGCTCCCTTTGTTGTTTAAAAGTATGTTTCGATAACTTTATCTGAATTTGATGGAGGATAATGCCAGCTTGAAATGTGATCATCTTCAATAAAATACTTTACAGGTAATGGTTTGTACTGTGCAGAAAAAACGTCAACGATAATAAGCTTGATTTTCATTTTTTCGGGAATAATAGCTTTTATGTAAACACTTGTGTGCTGTCCGACACAGGCTTCTCTGCCAATTTCGGCAAGACCTGCAAGATTCGGCATAAGTTCTATAAAGATTCCGTAATCCTCGACAGAACGTACAATTCCTGATACTGTTTCACCTGCCTTGAAAAGTGAGGCGTTTTCTTCCCATGTGCCGAGAAGTTCCTTGTGTGATAACCACACTCTGTCACTGTCCACGTCCTTTATGATGACTCTTATGTCCTGACCAACTGTAAATCTGTCAGACGGATGTGAAATTCTTGAAACAGAAATAGCATCAATCGGGATAAGCGACGGTATACCGCAGCCTATATCGACAAAACAACCAAACTGTTCAATATGTGTGACCTTTGCAGGAATAATATCTCCTGACGACAGCTTTTCTATGTAGTTTTTACGGCATTCTTCCTGGACGGCACGCCTTGAAAGAATTGCTGTTTCATTACCATTATTGTCGGTGTTTATGGATATGACCTTGAAACAAACAGGCTTGTTTACCTTTGAAATGAGTGCAATATCACGGGTTTTTCCGTTTTCGATACCTATTGCACCTTCAATTTTTGGAATAATACCTTTCATACATGGTAAATCCACAATTATATTGTGCTGATTATCGCACATTACAGCACGGGCTTCAAGTATTTTACCGCCTGTCATGGCTTCGTGAAGTCCTGATGCAGTTGAGATAAGTCTTTTGTTTTCGGGACTGTTGATTATACAGCCCTCCGGCAGATATTTTTTCATTTTCCCTTGCCTTTCCGATTCATTGAATCTGTTGATTTCTGATTTGCAGTTATGGTTTATTTATATGAAGAAATTATGAAAAATATTCCGTATGTATAAATGCTATTAAACATACAATGGGTTATCGTAATATAAATTATTATTTGTCGGTGTCCCGACCGGACATTTTCGGTCGTACATTAAGCGTTATTATAATTTAATGCACGATGGTTTATTTTAAGTAAACGATTTTCTGTAGGGGCGACCATTGGTCGCCCGTTGAATCATAATTTGGTTTGCGGGCGAGCAATGCTCGCCCCTACAGATAAACCATCGTGCAGTATGATATGAATTATATTTAACCATGCCCGAAATTAAAAGTTTTTTGGTTCTTTTTTTCAAAAAAGAACAGAAAAATAAATTATAATTTACTTTTTAAATCTTAACTTTTTTTAACATTATATCCGCCGTACGAGTTGAGGATTCCTGAAACGTTATCAGCGGCATCACTGTCTGTCTGAACGATCATTGTGACAGTTCTGTTCAGAAGTGGTTCTGAAATCAGTGAGTCATTTACAGGACGTGTAACTCTTGCGGTTATATAATTGTATGAGGTTACAGCTGTCGGAAGAAGATAAAAGACATTTCCGTGTGTTGCGTTGTTGTGCTCACTGTTTCTGAGAACACTTTTATATTTTCTGTTATTATGAAAAATTGAGATTCTGACAGGTGACTGAGAACGGCTGCGCAGGTGCTTTGCGGCGTATTCGGCGAATTCAACCGAGTCAAATTCACATGAAATTTTTGAAAACATACTAAGCCTCCACATTAATTTTTATTAGCTTTGTCCAAAATAAAAAAAATATTTGAAGAAAATATTGCCTTAAAGAGCAAAATAGAGTATAATAAAAAGGTATAGCGTTAAGGACAAAGCATGTTATTAATTTTGTGTATGCCGCCATTAATTTTTTGAACGGAGTGTATGATATGGATGTAAGACCTGAGGATATTCTTACTCTGAAGAAACCGCATCCGTGCGGCAGTAAGGATATGTATGTAATAAGAGCAGGAATGGATTTTAAACTCCGATGTGTCGGTTGTGGCAGAGAGTTTATGATTCCCAGAAACAAGATAGAAAAAAACATTAAAAAAATAACAAGAGAAAATGAACAGGTGGAATAAATACTATGATTGAAAAAATTAAACTTATGGAACACCGATACAATGAAATCAGTAACAAGCTTTCAGAACCCGGAATTGCTGACAATCAGAAGCTTTTTACAGATCTTATGAAGGAGTTTAAAAATCTTACTCCGATAATCGAAAAATTCCAGGAGTATGAACAGGCTGAAAAAAGTTTCAGTGAGGCAAAGGAACTTCTTGAAAGCGGTGGTATGGATAAGGATTTCAAGGAAATGGTTCAGTTTGAGTTTGAAACATCCAAGGAACAGAAAGAACAGTTTTATGAGGAACTGAAAATTCTGCTTCTGCCTAAGGATCCTGATGATGACAAGAGTGTTATTATCGAAATCAGAGGCGGTGCAGGTGGTGAGGAAGCGGCACTGTTTGCAAATTCACTTTACAGAATGTATACAATGTATGGTGAATCCAAGGGCTGGAAACAGGAAATCCTTACTGCTCATCCTACCGAGCTTGGCGGATACAAGGAAATAAGTTTTGCCATTGATGGCGAGGGTGCTTATTCACGTCTTAAATACGAAAGCGGTGTTCACAGAGTTCAGCGTGTTCCTGAAACCGAGTCACAGGGAAGAATTCATACGTCAACCGTTACTGTTGCGGTACTTGTTGAGGCGGATGAGGTGGAACTTGACATAAATCCAGCCGATATTAAAACAGATGTTTTCAGAGCAAGCGGTGCAGGCGGACAGCATATCAACAAGACTGAATCAGCTGTAAGACTTACTCATCTGCCTACAGGTGTTGTTGTTGAATGTCAGGACGAGAGAAGTCAGTTCAAGAACAAGGAAAAGGCAATGAAAATTCTTCGTTCACGTCTTTACGATATGCTCCTTGCAGAACAGAATGACAAGATTGCTTCTGAAAGACGAACACAGGTCGGAACTGGTGATCGTTCTGAAAGAATAAGAACATATAACTATCCTCAGGGACGTCTTACTGACCACAGAATAAATTTTACAATATACAGACTTGAGGACGTATTAAACGGAAATTTGGAGGAAGTGCTTGATGCTCTTGCCACCGCAGATAGGGCGGCAAAGCTTGCAATGCAGCAAAATCAGTAAAATGGAAAAAACAGTGCTACTTGATGACAGTGAAAATGATATAGTTAAAGCATCAGAAATGATAAAAAACGGTGAGGTTGTGGGAATACCGACCGAAACTGTTTACGGACTTGGTGCAGATGCCCTTAATCCTGAGGCAGTAAAAAAGATCTTTGCGGCAAAGGGACGACCAGCCGACAATCCTCTTATTGTGCATATATGCGATATTTCACAGGCTGA
Organism: Oscillospiraceae bacterium; assembly: GCA_017416665.1. Taxonomy (GTDB): domain Bacteria; phylum Bacillota; class Clostridia; order Oscillospirales; family Ruminococcaceae; genus Porcipelethomonas. The sequence goes on along the minus strand of JAFQBO010000125.1, from coordinate 1,008 downwards.
AACGCTTGCTTACAATATCCCAAAGCTTTTTTACACTCTTGCGGAAAATTTCTGGCCGGGTCCTCTCACCATGATTGTACCCAAAAGAGAAATTGTACCTGATGAAACTTCGGGAGGACTTGAAACTGTCGGTATAAGAATGCCGTCACATGCTGTAATGCGTGAGCTGATAAAAAAATCATGTCCGATTGCCGCACCTTCGGCAAACCGTTCGGGTTATCCGAGTCCGACAACGGCAATGCATGTAATGAATGATATGAACGGCAGAATTTCCGCCGTTATTGATGGCGGAGAAAGCAGATTCGGAGTAGAGTCTACGGTAATAAGCTTTGATGATGACAGTACTGTCAGAATTTTAAGACCGGGCTCGGTAACTGCTCAGATGTTGTCGGAATATGCAGAAAACGTGATTATTGATGACGCTATTTTAAATGATCTGGCAGAAGGCAGGGATGCTCCGTCACCGGGAATGAAGTATAAACACTATTCACCAAAAGCAGATGTAAAAATTGTTGAAGGTGATTACAAGGCGTTTGCTGAATATGCAAAAAAAATAAAGTCTGATAATCTGTACTGCCTGATTTTTGATGAAGATGATTTCAGCGAACTTGATATGAATTATCTGACATACGGCAGTGACAGTACTGAGCAGGCACACAGTCTTTTTGCACGACTGCGTGAGCTTGACGAAAGAAATGCCGGTACAGTACTTGTAAGAGCACCGCAGAAGGACGGAGTCGGACTTGCTGTATATAACAGGCTGCTTCGTGCGGCAGGATTTGAGGTGATAAGGGTATGAACACTCTTGAGGGTGTAATGATAGTCGGGCTTACAGGTCAGACAGGTGCAGGGAAAACTCATGTAAGCAGTATTTTTGAAAAAAAGGGTTTTTCGATAGTTAATGCAGATCATATTGCAAGAATAGTTGTTGAAAAAGGAAAACCGTGTCTTGCGGAAATAACTGAATTTTTCAGTGAAGAAATTCTTCTTGAGGACGGTACTCTTAAC
>JAFQBO010000124.1 GCA_017416665.1 Oscillospiraceae bacterium | reverse complement strand
GTCGTGGGCGCCGTCCCCTACAAAAAATGCAAAATTAAATTGCACCGACAAATTATAATTTAACGCACGATGGTTTATTGTAAGTAAAAAATATATTATTAACTTACCTTCCGTTTCAGTTTTATTTTATTAACTATATAATATATCTGATAGAAAAAGCATATATCAAAAACAGGTATACAATAAAATCCGTAATAAAAGAATGAGTGACAGAATTCATCAAACCCATACAGCATGTATGTATACGGCTCAATCATTCCGTAATGCAGTCGTCCTTTTACGGCATAATAGATTGACAAAATTGTTACAGCTAAAAGTGGTATAAATGATAATATAAACCATAGTGTTAATGGCAGTTTGTTATTTTTGTAATTCATTTTAACACTTCCTGTTGCTTATTCGAAACAAGCAAAATTAAAAGCAATACAATTACAGCTTTTCTATTTCCTTTAATAGTTCAGGTACAATATCTTCTTCTGAAATTTTACGGAGTACCTCACCTTTTTTGAATAATACAGCACATTTATCTCCGCCTGCAATTCCGATGTCAGCCTCTCTTGCTTCGCCCGGACCATTTACAATACAGCCCATTACAGCAACCTTTATATTTTTATCAATATCCTTTACAGCTTCTTCAACCATACAAGCCGCTTTAACAAGGTCAATTCTTGTTCTTCCACAAGTCGGACAGGAAACAATCTCAACGCCGTTTCCCTTGCCTACTGCCTTTAAAATATCCTTTGCGGCGTAAATTTCACGAACAGGATCACCCGTGAGGGAAACTCTGATGGTTTCGCCGATTCCGTCACATAAAAGTGAGCCGATACCTGCCGCCGATTTTATAATACCCATACGTTCCGTACCTGCCTCGGTTACGCCAAGATGAAGCGGATAGTTACACTTCTGTGCGGCAAGACGATAGCTTTCAAGCATAGTTTTTACGTTTGATGACTTGATTGAAATTACAATATCATTAAAGTCAAACTTTTCAAGAAGTTCTACATGATACAACGCACTTTCAACCAGTGCTTCGGCTGTAGGAGCATTGTATTTTTCAAGGATATGCTTTTCAAGTGAACCTGAGTTTACGCCTATTCTTATAGGAATACCCTTGTTTGCACATTTGTCAACCACCTGCTTAACCCTGTCCATATCACCGATATTGCCCGGATTGATTCTGATTTTGTCAATACCTGCATCAGCAGCGGCAAGTGCCAATTTGTAATCAAAATGAATATCCGCAACAAGAGGGATATTCACTTTTTCCTTGATTGCAGGAATAAGCTTTACAGCGTCCATATCGGGAATTGCGGCTCTTACGATGTCACAGCCTGCCTTTTCAAGTTCAACAGACTGCTGTACACTGCCTTCAATATCGTCCGAACGCTTATTAAGCATCGACTGAATATATATCTTTTCACTGCCTAAAACACAGTTACCTACTTTTACTTTTTTTACATTTCTCATAAAATCACTACCCTATCAATCTTAAAATATCATTGAATGTTACGGCAATTATAAGCAGCATCACGAGTGCCAGACCGATTAAATTTACTATACCCTCATGTTCAGGTTTAATCGGTTTTCTTCTGATTGCCTCAATAATAAGGAACAGAATACGTCCGCCGTCAAGACCCGGTATAGGAAGTAAATTCATTATGCCGAGGTTTACTGAAATTATAATTGTCAGATTCATGAGTGACATTGCAGAATCCTTTGCGGTTTCTCCCGAAACAGCCGCATCACCGATTGCATCAACAACGCCGACAGGCCCTGACATTTCCTCAAAACCGTACTTTCCTGTTACAAGATCCACCATTGAAGCCCATATAAGGCGTGTTGTTGAAACTGTATTTTTAAAGGAATAGCCTATAACGTTTATCGGATTTTTACTGAGTCCGTTTACATAAAAATCGGCACTTGAACCTGTTGAGGCATCATAGAACGTCACGTTTTCAAGTGTTACATCTTCACCGTTTCTCTCAACCACAACCGTATGTGTTCCGTTCTGCTGTGAACTCAGCTGATAGCTTAAATCGGATGGTGTGAGTATCCACATATCATTAACTTCTCTGATAATATCTCCTTCACGCAGTCCGCAGTCATAGCTTGCGGCTGAAATGTTATTCTGTGAATCCATGTGAAATGCCTTTACCTGTGTTGTCGGAACAGCCATTGACATACATGTAAATACAATCGCCACAAGAAAACCGAGTACGAGATTCATGAACGGACCTGCGAAGAACACGATAAATCTCTGCCAGATTGGTTTGGACGATATTGAACGATCACTGTTGCTTGATGCGTCCTCACCGAGTTCACTCTTTGAAACGGCATCAGTCTCCTCACCTTCCATGGCACAGAAACCGCCGATTGGAAGAAGTCTGAGTGAATATTCCGTTTCACCGATCTGTTTTCCGATTAATTTAGGACCCATACCGACTGCAAATTTCAACACTCTTATTCCACAAAGTTTCGCCGCAATAAAATGTCCGAATTCGTGCACAAAAATAATAATGCCGAAAATAAGAATAGCAATAATATATTTCATAATGCCTCCTGAGTTTACTTTTCAAATGCTCTGTTTACAAAATCCCTTGCTGTCTGATCCCATTTTACCACATCATCATACGTTTTGATTTCCTCAAATTCAAAGCTGTTGAGTGCCTTTTCGACGATAATTCCAATATCCGTAAACTTGATTTTACCATCAAGGAAAAGCTTTACAGCCTGTTCGTTTGCACCGTTTACGATACATGGATATGCACCGCCTCTTTTTATCGCCTCAATGCACGCAGAAAGGCATCTGAATGTCTTGTAGTCAGGCTTGTCAAATGTAAGAGTGCCGTAATCTGTAAGACTCAGCGGTTTGCAGTCACATTCAACTCGTTCCGGATACATTATTGCATACTGAATCGGGATTTTCATGTCGGGACAGCCAAGCTGTGCGATAACAGAATTATCCGCATATTCAACCGCAGAATGAATAACGCTCTGTCTGTGAACGATAATTTCAATCTGTTCCGGATCAAGGTCAAAAAGCCATTTTGCCTCGATAAATTCAAGACCTTTGTTCATGAGTGTTGCCGAGTCAATCGTGATTTTATTACCCATGCTCCAGTTTGGGTGGTTTAACGCCTGTTCTATAGTAACATCTTCAAGTTCCTTTTCTGTCTTTCCGAAGAAAGGTCCGCCCGATGCCGTGAGCATAATCTTTTTAAGCTGTGAACGCTTGTTTCCCT
>JAFQBO010000123.1 GCA_017416665.1 Oscillospiraceae bacterium | reverse complement strand
GTCCCCTTACTTTGGTCATACTCAAGTTTGCCTGCCGATTTAATCGGCACGAAAATTAATTTTGAGGTTTTTCTACAGTCTGAATCGCTCAGTCTTTTTCAGACTGAGCTTTTTTTTATCCGCATATTTCAAAGTCTATATTTCCACTTGTTGTTTCAACATCACATTTTCCACCGCTGACAGAATCAGGAATATCAATATCACCACTGTTTGTATCCACACTGAAAATCTTACTGCTGAGGAGTGAACCTTCAATATTACCGCTTGTTGAACTGAGTTCAAGTGAATCTGCGTCACATCTTTCAAGTGTTATATCACCGCTTGTGCTTTCCATGTTAATATCGTAATCGACAGTAGTGTTAATTAAATCTGTACTTCCGCTTGTAGTACTGTTATAAAAATAGTCCATAGTCGAATCTTTTACAGTTATATCACCGCTTGTAGCTGTGGTATTGAGTCTGTTAAATGCTGTGACGTTTACACATCTTATATCACCACTTGTTACAGAGGCTGTTATCTCATTTGCTTCAGCACCCGTTATCTTAATGTCACCGCTTGTTGCAGTTATTTCAAGATTGCCTTTTACATGACCATCAAAGTTGACATCACCACTTGAGACTGATATATCGGCATTTTTATTAAAATTGAAATTACCAGGAACTGTTATATCACCGCTTGAACAGTTTATGTCGAGTGTTTCATATACATTTTCAGGAAGGTAAACATTTAATTCATATTTTTCGATTACCATGAAGTTTATATGATCAAACCACTCTGTTTCATCTTCCTTTATAGTAAGAGTGTTGTTTTCAACAGAAACAGAATGACGTATTTTATCGCTTTCCTTACATATTACTTTACACTCATTGTCATCCGAATAAAAAAAATTCACATCAAAAGCTCCTGAAGAAACTGAAATATTGTCGAAGCTTTCGTTTATGATATGTGTGTTTGTTTCAGATTTTGAATCACTGAGATCGGAATACTTAAAATCTGAAAACATAAAAACTGATGATGAAATTACAGCACCTGCAATTACTAAAATTACAGCTATGATAATTATTGTTTTTTTAGATACTTTCATTTGTCTTCTCCTTTTTTACAAACCAAGATTTAATGCCTTTAAGAATTGCTTTACTCAGCTTAATAATAAGCTTTGTAAGTTGATTGAACGCCAGAAGCAGTAAAATACCTGCACCCACACAAAAAAGTGTAATACCGAAAAATACGATTCCTCTTAAAACATTTCCGCCGAATACTGAAACGAAAGTTGCCGGAAGAAAAGCACCTGCTGAAACAAACAGTGCAAAAACAACAGCATAAAGTGCAACTATAACTACCCATAATGCCGCATATACTGAAATTACAACACTTATTGCCGTGACAATCAGCGGAAACCATACAGGAAATCCCAGAATAATCAGAGCGATTTCCCATCCTTTAAGTGATCTTTTTGGTGTGACCTTTGCCTTTACAAGTTTTGGCAGTGGTGTATCCATCAGAATTTGTTCTGCAATTTCGTCAACAGTTCCTATGGATTCAACTGCTTCAGTTTCGCTCAGACCGTCTTCAGTCATGTCATCGATAATTTCACTGTAATAGTCGATTGATTTTTGTATATCCTCCTGTGACAGCATTGAAAGTTTTTTGCTCAGTGCGTCAAGAAATTCTGCCTTATTCATCTTTTTTGTCCTCCCTGGTCACATACTCATAAATTGATGTTATTTCTTTCCATTCCTCTTTAAAGTCTTCAATTCGTTTAAGACCTGCTTCTGTTATGTGATAGTATTTACGTAGTCTGCCATTATGTTCCGCAGTACGTACAGTCAGAAGTTCAGCTGACTCAAGACGTCTCAGAATAGGATAAAGTGTTGACTCAGAAACTTCAATATATGGTTTTATGTCTTTGATGATCTGATAGCCATATGAATCTTCAATTTTGATTGATGCAAGTACACATACATCAAGAAGACCTCGTTTAATCTGTATATCCATTTCATACCTCCTTATGTATAATACTATATCACACATAGTATTATTTGTCAAGAGGTATTCGAAAATATTTTTTAAAAAAATATTTATTTCTTTTAATAAAAAATACTTATATTTAGTGTTCCACGTGGAACATGGAAACGTAAAATAAAAATGTTCCACATGGAACATAAAAAATTGCATTTAGTTCTTTACATATCGATGAAAAAGTGGTATAATTTAATAGAAGCGACAAATAAGGAGAGATTTCAATGGGAAAAGTTTTTGCAGTAGCAAATCAGAAAGGCGGAGTCGGAAAATCGACAACCGTTGTAAACCTTGCCGCATACCTTGGCTCAAGAGGAAAAACAGTTTTATGCATTGATATTGACGCTCAGGGAAATTGCACAACAGGTCTGGGAATCAAGAAAAAGAGTATTGAGTATTCATCATATGATGTACTTATAGGTCAGAGTCGTATTCAGGAAGCAATTGTCAGAACTGAATTCAAGAATGTAAGTATCATTCCGGCTACTTCCGCACTTGCAGGTGCAGAAATTGAAATGATTGACATTGACGACAGAATGAACAGACTGAAAATGCAGCTTCTTACATGTCGTCTTGATTATGATTATATTCTGATAGATTGTCCGCCATCACTTAACCTTATAACATTAAATGCACTCATAGCATGCGATAGTGTTATAGTACCGATGCAGGCAGAATTCTTTGCTCTTGAAGGTTTAAGTCAGCTTATGGAAACTATAAAAATAGTAAGAACAAAATTTAATCCGTCACTTGAAATTGAAGGCGTATTATTTACAATGTTTGATCCAAGACTTAATGTAAGCGGACAGGTAGTTGAAGAGGTTGCAAAATATCTTCCGGGAAAAGTATTTGAAACAAAGATTCCGAGAAATGTACGTTTATCCGAAGCACCGAGTTATGGTCAGCCGGTAATGTACTATGACAAGAATTCAAAGGGTGCGGAAAGCTATGAGCTTTTCGGATGTGAAATATTAAAAGAAAAGCCACCTGTTAAAAAGGAAAAGAGAGGCTTGTTCAAAAGAAAAAAATAAAAGGAAGGTGAACGGATGGCACGAAAGGGTGGACTTGGAAACGGTCTGAGTGCTTTGTTTGATGATAATAAAACAGAAAGCAGTTCTTCTTCACAGACACTGCGTATTTCTGAAATCGAACCAAACAGAGAACAGCCGAGAAAGAAATTCGATGACGAGTCAATATCGGCACTTGCTGATTCCATTAAACAGCATGGCGTTTTACAGCCGCTTCTTGTCAGACCTTATGGAACCGGGTATCAGATTGTTGCCGGTGAAAGAAGATGGCGTGCGGCGAGAATGCTCGGACTTTCGGAAGTTCCTGTTCAGATTAAGGAACTTACCGATATTCAGACAATGCAGATTGCACTCATCGAAAATCTTCAGCGTGAAAACCTCAATCCGATTGAAGAAGCGAGAGGTTACAGTGAGCTAATCGAAAGCTATGATATGACACAGGATGAAGTAGCAAAAATTGTAGGACGTTCACGTTCGTCAGTGTCAAATGCCATAAGACTGCTTTCACTTCCTGAAGAGGTGCTTGAATTGCTTGAGAACGGTGAAATATCCGTCGGACATGGAAAAGCACTGCTTTCATTTAAGGATGAAGAAAAGATGATTGAAGCGGCAAGAAAAGCGGCGGCAGGATTGCTGAATGTAAGAGCACTTGAAAAAATGGCAAATGAGGAAACTTCTGAAAAATCTGTGTCCGATAAAAAAATTGACAGCTATTTCAGAGAAATGGAAATAAGCCTTCATGACAGACTTGGCAGAAAAGTCAAGGTTCAGTATGGAAAAAATAAAGGTGCATTGGTTCTTGAATTTTATGATAAGGATGACTTGTCTGAAATTGCAAGAAAATTGACAGAATAAAATTTTAAAGAAAAGGAAGTAAATAAAATGCTTGATATTAAAGTAATAAGAGAAAATCCGGACAAGGTTAAGGCTGCGTTAAAAACAAGAAATGCTGATTATGACAGCTACATTGATGAAATTCTTGAAATTGATGAAAAGAGAAGAAAAATTTCAACAGAAACTGATGCGTTAAAGGCAGAACAGAATAAGGTTTCAAAACAGATTCCTGTAATGAAGAAAAACGGTGAAAACACTGATGCTGTAATGGCAGAAATGAAGGAGATTGCTGAAAAGATTAAGGAAGCAAATGCTGTAATCAGTGAGCTTGAAGCAAAGCAGAAGGATACACTTCTCAGCATTCCTAATATTCCGTCTGAAACTACACCAGTGGGTAAAGATGACAGTGATAATGTAGAAGTAAGAAAATGGGGCGAACCTACAAAGTTTGATTTTGAACCACTTGCACACTGGGACATCGGTAAAAATCTTGATATACTTGATCCTGAAACAGCGGCAAAGGTTACAGGTGCAAGATTCCATTTCTATAAGGGTCTTGGTGCAAGACTTGAAAGAGCGATTATCAGCTACTTCCTTAACACACATACTGAAAACGGTTACACAGAAATTATGCCTCCTTACATGGTAAACCGTGCATCAATGACAGGTACAGGTCAGCTTCCGAAGTTTGAAGAAGACGCATTCAGAGTTGCAAATAATGACTACTTCCTTATTCCGACAGCAGAAGTTCCTGTAACAAACATTCACAGAGATGAAATCCTCTCAGCTGATCAGTTACCAATCAGCTACTGTGCTTACTCAGCATGTTTCAGAGCAGAAGCGGGAAGTGCAGGACGTGACCAGAGAGGTCTTATCCGTCAGCATCAGTTTAACAAGGTTGAACTCGTAAAATTTGCAAATCCTGAAAATTCATACGAAGAACCTGAAAAACTTACAAATGATGCTGAAAGAGTTCTT
>JAFQBO010000122.1 GCA_017416665.1 Oscillospiraceae bacterium | reverse complement strand
GTTTACGGTAATGCTGTATTCATACGAGGTCTTATCGAAATTTCAAATTACTGTAAAAACAACTGTCTTTACTGTGGTATCAGACGTGGAAACAAAAACGCCGAAAGGTATCGTCTTACTCCCGAACAGATTTATGCGTGCTGCAGATCGGGATATGCCCTCGGATTCCGTACATTTGTACTTCAGGGCGGTGAAGACAGTTACTACACAGATGAGATACTCTGTGAAATTGTAAAACAGATAAAATCAGCCTACCCTGACTGTGCGGTTACACTTTCACTCGGTGAAAAGTCACAGGAAAGCTATGAAAAGCTTTATCAGGCAGGTGCGGACAGGTATCTTCTCCGTCACGAAACCGCAAATCAATTCCACTATGAAAAGCTCCATCCGAGCGAACTCCGATGGAGTGACAGAATCCGCTGTCTTACCTTACTGAAAAAAATCGGTTATCAAACGGGAGCAGGCTTTATGGTCGGTTCACCATATCAGACAAGAGAATATCTTGTAAACGATCTGCTGTTTCTGAAAAATTTCCAGCCACAGATGGTTGGAATAGGTCCTTTTATTTCGCATAAGGACACACCGTTCAAGGACGAACAAAATGGTACTCTGCGTGATACACTTGTTATGGTTGCACTTACACGTCTTCTCCTGCCGAACGCCCTTATCCCATCAACGACAGCTCTCGGAACTATCGCAGAAAACGGCAGGGAGCTGGGAATAAAAGCAGGTGCAAACGTTGTTATGCCGAATCTCTCTCCTGTTGATCTAAGAAAGCTCTACACCCTTTACGATGGTAAAATCTGTATGGATACCGAAGCAGCAGAGGGACTTCAGCAACTAAAAAAATCAATGGCGAGCATCGGCTATGAAATTGTAACGGACAGAGGTGATTACCGTGCCTGATGAATTTTCAAGAACAAGACTTCTTCTCGGTGAAGATGGAGTGGAAAAACTGAAAAATTCCTCGGTTGCCGTTTTCGGCGTAGGAGGCGTTGGTTCGTATATTGCAGAGGCTCTTGCACGAAGTGGTGTAGGAAAAATCACCCTAATAGATAACGATAATGTATCGGTTACAAATATAAACCGTCAGCTTGTTGCGTTGCAGTCTACTGTCGGCAGGAAAAAAGTTGAAGTTGCAAAAGAGCGTATACTTGACATCAATCCCGATGCTGAAGTTGTAATTCATGACTGTTTCTATACGGGTGACGAAATCGATCTGAACGGCTTTGACTTTATCGCCGATGCAATAGATTCAGTGACTTCAAAGCTGAACCTCATAGAAAATGCGTATAAACTTGGTATTCCGATTATTTCGTCCATGGGAACAGGCAACAAGCTTGACCCGACAAAAATTACCGTAACGGACATTTACAAAACGCATACATGTCCGCTTGCAAAGGTACTCAGATATGAACTCAAAAAACGTAATGTGAAAAATCTGAAGGTTGTTTACTCGACAGAGCCGCCATGTCCTCATAAGGCTGAAAGCGATGAAATCTCCGAAAAAAGAAAGACTATCGGAAGTGTTGCTTTTGTGCCATCGGTTGCAGGACTTGTTATTGCAGGTGAAATTATTAAAGAGCTTACAAACTAAAATTAATTAGAACTTGTACCGATAGGATTTGTGCATAGATTTTTGAGCATAATTTTAATAAGAACAAGGCAAAATTTTGCAGGCTTACTTGCGTAAGGCAAGAAATTTTAACGCAGTTATTATTAGAACCTGCCTTCACAAGCGTATACACCTGTCTTTTTGATAAATTTTGTCACTAACTTCGTTGAAAAATCTTGCCGTACGTCAAGTACGCCTGCGATTTTTCGCCTTGTTATTGACTTAATTATTTTAAATAATGCAATTATATTTCTTGTGATGTCAGGTTCTTAAAATTTGCCGAAATGAT
>JAFQBO010000121.1 GCA_017416665.1 Oscillospiraceae bacterium | reverse complement strand
AGTATGTATCTGAATTTAAGGAACAGAGGTGTTCCCGAAGATTTTACAATATTATCGTTTCTTTGAGCTATTACATTGCTGTTTTCGTCAAGCAGTCTGAATGCGGTAATTCTGCCGTTTACTGCCGAAGGTATTTCAAGGGTATAGTATTTGTATACATGATTTTCGTCGGTTCCTGTTGTACCTGTACCGATTATGGTGGTATCTGCCCAGCTGTCATTATCAAGCTGAAACTGTATGGCTTTTATGTGTTCACCCATCGCAACAGCCATTGATGTAAGAAAATTTGAATTCCAGAACATTTTTAGCCTCCTTTAAAACAGAATATCCTGACCGCACATGTACTGTCCGCAGGCAGGAACATACGGATTGTAGATTTCAAAGAATGTTTCAACTGCAACAGAAAAATCAAAAAACCACATTACATCGTAAAATATGTGTGCAGTAATTTTATTTGAAATAAGCTTCATCACATCTGAAACGTCGATTATATTGCCACTGCCACGTTCCGCATTGATTACCAGTGTATCATAATCAGCGTCGTAGCTTTCTGTTTCAAATGTTATTTCAACTTTTGCACCTGTATACATTTCAATAATATCTGTAATTTTCGATGCTGACAGTTTGCCCGAACTGATAAGGCAGGCTTTTACAATTCGCCTGCGTTCATCAAGTGTTTTTGATGAGTTGTTAAGTTTAAGTATTTTTTCAAAAGCAGAAATTGTCTTGCTGTCAGCAGTATCAATAAACTGATTGAAAAACACCTGCTGCATATCCTTTTTCAGCATGTCTGAAATGTTACCCTGAGTTTTGAGTATTTCAATCATTTCGTAAACTTCACGGTAAAATGACGGGTACATACTAAGAAGTTCTTCAAAACCGTTGTCTACATAATTAAACAGCTTCAAGTGTAACACCTCCAAGCACCGGAACAAATGTCGGAGTGACAGTGATATTTGAAGTCAGACCGTTCAGTGTCAAATCCGAAAAGTCGATTATATCGGGAATATTTGTTGTAATCAAAGCACCTATTTCATTTATTCTTACAACTGAATTTGCTTTGTCATTTCCTGCTAATGCAATACCCTTGAAGTATTTTTTCAGTATGGAAACAATCTCGTTTTTCACAGTTTCAATGTCGGTATTGTCTGTAATTTCAACCTTCAGCGATACATCAATCAGCGATTCAGATGCAGGTACAGCCGTAAAGTGTGCACCGATAGGAGCAACTCCTTCACCAAGACCGTCACCGACTTTATATGTAACTGTTTCGATTGTAACAGTTTTTCCGATTGAATCAGGGTCTATAAACTGCTGAACAGCCTCTGTAACCACATCGGAACACGGCAGACCGTCTGAATTGATGAGTACGGCTTTTACAGTATTTCCGCCATTCCATAATGGAAAAATACGGGCCTTTGAAACACCGTCAACACTCTCGCACCATATTTTATAATGCTGTTTGTTACCGCTTTCACCGATACCCGAAATTTTATTTATAACTCTTGCTCTGAGACTTTCATCATCTTCAATGTCCGTAGCATAGCTTCTGATACTGCCGAATACAGCTGATGTCAGACCTTCGACAGT